>MFRQ01000163.1:5135-21349 GCA_001784615.1 Candidatus Melainabacteria bacterium RIFOXYA2_FULL_32_9 | reverse complement strand
TTAATCCTTAAATATTTTTGTTGAAAAATTTTTTTAGCATAATAAACTGATTTTTCATTTTGATCTTGAAGCAGTATGAATGCTTGAATACACATAAATACATAGTGCTTTTGTGTACGTGTTTTCTTGCCTTGGCAATCTTGTAAATGACATAATTGCTTTAGTACCCTGAATAATACTTCAATACTCCATCTGACACGATAATGATTCACAATGTATTTACTTGTAATGTGCTTTCCTGTTGCATTAGTGGCATAATATCTTTTGCAGTATTTGGTAATACTGACTCTATGCCCAACACCTTTAAGATTGCCCTCTTCTGAGTAAGGCTGGAAACGACGCATTTTTAATTGCTGACCATTAAAACTTCTGTTAGATGCAAGTTGGGTAAAATACACCCATCTAAATGAATTTAACAAGTTAAGGAGGCTTTTACTGCTGAATTTACTATCAAAACAAACATATTTAGGTACAATCCCAAGATTCTTTGCATATTCTACGGCTTCCTCAAGAAAAGTATTTTTAGTCTGAACTGGATTACCATTGATATCCTTTTCATACACCATAAATTTTATTGGAATAGTCCGCTTTCCATCAGTCCATGCTAATACCGTAAGAGATATACCCTCAATAAATCCTTTATTCTTGCTTGAATATTGCCAATATACACATTCTATCTTTTGGGCATAAGGCTTTTCAATAATGGTATCATCTCCCATTAGCCAGCCTGTTGACCAGTCAATTTCAAGACTTCTGATATATTCTTCTAATTTCTGATTTTCATCCCATTCTCTATCGAGAAAACGTTTTAATTGATAGGATGAAACATTTGTAAAGGGTTCACATCCTTTGCTATAACTATATTTACCATCATATGCCAAAAGACCTATTGTCAAACTTTTTGCTATTCTGTTAAAATTATACATAACCTCTCACCTTTTAATAATGCATATTTTCAATATTATTATATGGGGAGAGGTCTTGTTTTGTTAAGTTTTTAATTTACTGCATGATTCCTGTGAATTATTTAAGTAGTAACTTGAGTTATTATTTATAATTAAATCCAAGCATTAAACAAAGATTCTGGATCCTATAATGGTCATCGAATTAAAAACACTATTATGCAAAATATATTATTCCTTTTGATCTGCCAATATTTCTTCACTTTTCTCAGCTTTTTCCTCCACTGCAACTGGTGGTTTTTCCTCTACAGCTGGTGCTGGATTACTTGTTTCTTTAGCTGGTTCACTATTGTTTGCTGTTGACATTGCAGCAGGTTCATTTGATGTTGATTTTTGAATAGGTGCAGCTATTGCTGGAGTATTAATAACTGTAGATGCTGCTGGTATTTCTGATATAAAGGTGGCAGCTTCTTTTTGTGCTGACTCAATATCTATAGGATTATTAATAACAATGTAATTTATTATGTTATTGTTCCCATTTATCATTATGTTGCGCTTATCAGCCAAGTCTTTCGCAATTATAGCTACTTTTGATGAATCATTTAACGGTACTTGAAAATCTAGATCTTTCTTTCTCTCACCTGTTTCTGTTTGTGTAATAACTGTTGCATTTACTTTTACAGGCTCGTTTTCTTTAGATTTGGCATCATCTTTTGTTGAGGTTATCTGAGTAGTTGTTACTTGAGGTTGCTGAGTCGTTGTTGCCTTTGTTTTAGTATGTTGCGTCTTTGTAGCTGTATTATTTTGTGTTTGTTGATCTGTATGAGTAGCAATATTATCATTTGTTGAATTTTCTTGATTTGTATTATGTGTAGAATTTGTTTGGTTTGTAGTATTTGTAGTATTTTGCTGAACTTGTTGTGCTTGTTGCGGTTCTATACCTAACATTTTTTGCAATAATGACATTATACTTGTTAAAAGTTGTGTTACCATTGTCATAGGATCATTTGTAGTTTGCGCACCTGGATACTGACCAGCCTGTTGGCCAGTATATTGCCCATAAGGATTTTGCAAAGCATATTGATTATTTTGCTGTACAGGCCATGGATTATATGGATTAAATGTAGGATTTAATAATTCATTATTAAAAAATGAAGTTAAGAAGTTATCTGTATCATTTACAAATGTGTTTACAGTTGGAAATGGATTCAAATAATTATGCATTGGCATATCTCTCAGGGAACTGTCCCATGGGTTAGGATAGGAGACGGGAATGTAGGGAAAGGCAGATGGTGAATAATTACCAATACTCATAGTCATATTATACCCCCATAGAAACACGTAATTACATTCAAATTCTCTCTGAAATAGACTCTTATTTTTATAAAGTAATAAATTATCTAAAAATTGCGCAAATAATATATACTATTGATATAATATTTACATTCCTTAATAAATGGAGTATGCCACTTATGAGAAGAACTCCAGCCTTTTTATAAGCAGGGTATATACTTTATACTTACGTTTAAGAGTATTACCAAATACTTGGAAGTTTTTCTGTCTTTATATTTAGCCTGATTTTCTTGTTATTCCTTAATATATCGAATTTAACAACTTTTCCAATCTTGTGGTTTCTTACTTTTTCCTGAACATCCCGTACATCTTTGACTTTAATACCATCAATTTTCAAAATAATATCATCTTTTTTCATTCTTGCTCTTTCTGCAGGACTTCCAGGCAAAACCCTTGTAATTAGGACACCCTTAGCGTTATATGTTTGTATATCAATGCCATATGGCAATGATAACTCTTTGTCTCTTATCTCAATTCCAATCCAGGGTCTTGCTACATTTCCTGTTTTTATAATCTCCTCGGAGATTTTCTTCACTATATTAATTGGAATAGCAAAACCTATATTTTGCGCATCTGCTCTAATAGCTGTATTGATACCTATAACCTGACCATTCATATTAATTAGCGGGCCACCTGAATTACCAGGATTTATTGCAGCGTCTGTTTGAATAAAATTAACACTTGCCGGTATATCATTAACTCTTCTATTAACTGCACTTATAATTCCTTGAGTTACTGTTTGTTCATAACCAAGTGGACTGCCAACAGCAATTATCCATTCACCTATTCTTAGTTTTGCAGAATCACCAATTTCAGCAACAGGTAAGTCTTCATTATTTGGGTTGATTTTCAGCACTGCTATATCTGTTACGTCATCTGTACCAATAATTTCAGCTTTATATGATTTAGAATTATTTAAAGTAACTATAATATTTTTTGCATTTTTAAGTACGTGGCTGTTTGTCAGTATGTATCCATCTTTTCTTATTATTACTCCAGATCCTCCGGTCACCCTTATCTTTATTTTTGATTTATTATCATCAAAATCAAACGGCATAAATGGGTGCATTTGATCGGGATAAGCTGATTGATTAATATCGTCATATTCCATTTTTATATTTACAACCCAAGGTATGACTTTTTCTGATATATCAGCAATTATATTACTAGAAATTGGTGCCGGTATTGTTTTATTTACATTTTTAGGTAAAAATTTTGTAAGAGAGGGTTCATTTTGTGACTTTTCTGCAATTTTATACCCAATCAGAAAACCTCCTAATGAGCTTGAAAAAAGCAGTACGCACGAAAAAATTAAAATTAGAAAGTTTTTTAGAGTCATTCTTACTCCTCCAATAAGAACTTATATAATTTTATTATCAACTATTATGAAACAAATACAATAACTGAAAAATTACCTTAATGTTTTATTCCTAAAGAGTTTGGTAATAAAAGTGTTTGTGATTAAATAAAGACTATAAAGACAAAAAATTAAGAAAATCTATATTTTAAACTATAATAATTAATTGATGTAAGTATATCTTAAAGGGTAATCAGGAATGTTTGATAAAAATAAGGATAATACCGATAACGAAACTTTAAACACAGAATCTGAATCAATAAATGCTGAAGATGAAGCTAAAAATCCATTTGCTGCTAATAACAAGAATGAAGAAAATGACAATATCACCTCTGATCAGCAGACAGAAGAACAATTAGAAGAAAATATACAATCCGAAATGGAATCATTAAAAAACCAATATTTAAGATTGGCAGCTGATTTCGATAATTATAGAAAAAGGCAAGCTCAGGAAAGAGAATCTTTATTAAAATATGGTGCAGAAGGTACTCTGAAAAAAATATTGCCTGTAATTGATACTTTTGAAAGAGCTCAAAAATGTATTTCTGAGATGGACGACCTTGAAAAAGTTAAGGAAAATTTTAATGTAGTTCAGAAGCAATTTATCGATTCACTGGAAAAAATAGGTTTACAGAAAATCGATGCTATTGGAAAAGAATTTGACCCAATATACCATGAAGCTGTAATGCAAACCCCAACTGATGAAGTAGCTGACCATACTATTATTGCAGAACTGCAAACAGGATATAAGTTAGATGACAGAATACTAAGACCAGCATTAGTCAATGTAGCTGTTAATCAATAATTGTAATTAAGAACATCGGAGAGATCTTAAAGATAAAAATGACTAAAACTGATTATTATGAAATATTAGGCGTATCAAAAGATGCCAGTCAAGAAGAAATAAAACGAGCATTCAGAAAAAAAGCTCGTGAACTTCATCCGGATGTAAATAAAGCGCCTGACGCTGAAGAGAAGTTTAAAGAACTAGGACAGGCTTATGAAGTTTTAATGGACGGGGATAAACGTGCTATGTACGACAGGTACGGGCATGATGGCTTGAAAAACGCAGGCTATGATTATTCTGGACCATTTGACTTTGGATTTGGTGATTTAAATGATATTTTATCCAGCTTTTTTGGAGGCGGATTTTCAGGCACCAGATCGAGACAACATGCCAATTCTCCACTAAGAGGCAGTGATTTAAGGCTTGATTTACAAATAACATTTGAAGAAGCAGTATTTGGTGCAGAAAAAAATGTAGAAATAGAGCATCTTGAGGCATGTAATACTTGTAATGCCTCGGGAGTTGAGCCAGGTACTACCCCAATTACTTGTAGCACCTGTAAAGGTTATGGTCAAATCCAACAAACAACTCAAACAATTTTAGGACACTTTACTCAGGTATCAACATGTCCTGCATGTCAGGGCAGAGGAACTTCTGCAACACCTTGTAAAAACTGCAATGGACAAGGACGTAAAGAAGTTGGTAAAGTCTTAAATGTAAAAATCCCTAAAGGTGTCGATACAGGCAACAAGCTTAGAATAAATTCAGAAGGCGATGCAGGTAAAAATGGTGGCCCTGCTGGGGATTTATATGTTGTTTTACTTGTACAACCGCATAAAAGCTTCAAAAGAGATGGTGTAAATATTTACCTGGATTATAATATAAGCTTCCCACAAGCAACATTAGGTGACGAAGTAGAAGTTGAAACAGTGGATGGAAAAAGTCATCTAAAAATACATCCAGGCATTCAAACTGGTTCTATTCTCACAATAAAAAGTGTTGGAGTCCCACACTTAAATAATCCAAACAAAAGAGGAGACCAATTTATTAGAATTAATTTACTTACTCCTACAAATATTACTGAAGAGGAAAAGAAATTATATAAACGATTAAGCGAAATTCAGAGTGAAAAAAATAATAAAGAAAATATTGTGGATAAAATAAAAGGTGTCTTTACAGGAAATAGTCAATAATATACCATTATTTTAATGAGACGGAACTGTATAAATGAAAAAAATAATAATTACAATAATTAGTATTTTTATAAATCTTAGTCTGATTTTGCCAAGTTTAGGAACAGAATTACCAAAACCTGTAATAGATTTGATAAAAGAGAAAATTCCTAATGCAAATATCAGATTTGACGGACTCATAGAATGTCCTGATGGAACTAAATATTTACCTGTATTGCCAATTAGTTATCAGAATTCTGCTAATCCAGCAGAAATTGTAATGACGATCCCTGCAAAAGCTAGTTTTGCCAGTAAACCTGATTTAATTTTATTTGCAAATAATCTTACTCTTTTAAAAATGATAAAAAAATCAGAAAAAATATACACTTTAACTAACAGTCCAGAAATTCCACTTAAAGTTAAGTTAGGACTTTTACCCCAAGATCTTGTTGTACCGGAAAACCTCGTTATTCCCCCAGAATTACGGATTATTACAGGTGATCTTAAAATTAAAACAAGTAGTGATGCAAGCCAAGTACTGGTAAATACACAAAATAACAAAAATACTGATAATAATTCTGTAACTACAATAGTTGCTAAATCGAATAAATCAGCATCAGCAATTGAAATAGCAGATTTAGTTAATAAAACACTTTATGTAACTAATTTTAACTCTAATTTAATTTATATCGTTTCTCCGCAAACAGGAAAATCCATTAAGTCTATTAGATTGTCTTCAATTCCATCAGACATTACAATTACTGATGACAATAGATATATCCTTGCTACTTGCTTATCTACAAATAAAGTGTCTATTATCGATACAACTACTAGTCGCTTTGTGACAGAAATTGAAGTAGGAAAATTCCCAGTATCAATTGTAATGTCTAAATCTACAGATAAAGCATATGTTGCAAATCGTTTATCATCTAGTATTTCTATTATTGATATCAAAAATATGACAGTTATAAATAATATTCCAGTCACAGGTTCCCCTGCAAATCTGGTATTATCAGAAGATGAACAAAATATATTCTATAACGATGTAGCTTCTGGAAAAATTTACAGATTACAGCTTACTCCCCCAGCTATTGGTAGTAAGAAACCGGATAATCCCAGTATTGATGTAATCACTCAAGTAAATAACGTTGCAAAAATAGCTCAATTTGACAAATATCTCTTAACATTGAGCAGATCAGGCAATTTACTCAATATTTATAATTTGGAAAAGAATGAACAAGTTAAAACTTTGGAAGTAGGTAACAAGCCTGTTGACATAAAGGTGGTAAAAGAGAAAAATAAGCTGTATGTTTTATCAGCTGAATCGCGCACTATAAGTGTTATAGATATCAGTACTTTTACTATAAACAATACAATTACCTTGAAAGATAGCGGTTTTCCAATAAGCATTAATATACTTAATTCAACTGATACAGCACTAGTTGCAAATGCGGATTCATATGAAATTGCAATTATTGACCTTAATGAAGAGAAAGTTATTGATTATCTTCCTGTAGGTACAACTATAAACTCCTTGATAATACCTCAAACTGTAAATAATAAATAAAAATGCAAGAAATTATTAGAAAAAAACTGCTCCACCTAGAAGAAACTAGTGAAAAGTACTGGAATATCCCAAGAGATTCCGGCAATCATTTGAATTTAATTATTAAAGCTGCAAACTATAAGAATATACTTGAAATAGGTACGTCAAACGGTTATTCAACAATCTGGTTTGCTGAAGCTGTTAGAAATAACTCAGGTCACGTTATAAGTATAGAATATTATCAGGAAAGAATTGATATTGCCAAGAGAAACTTTGAAGAATGCGGTCTTTCCGATTTTATAACTGTAAAGCAAGGTAAAGCATTAGACATAATAGAAAATATAGAAGGCATATTTGACCTGGTGTTTATTGATGCCAATAAAGCTGAATACATAAGATATTATGAAATTATGAATCCTAAAATTAGATCAGGTGGAATGCTTGTTGCAGATAATGTAACTTCTCACAAAAGCGAGATGGAAGACTTTTTAGATACGATTTCTCATAATGATAATTATCAAATTTCATATTTACCTTTTGGTGGCGGACTTTTAATAGCATTTAAAAAATGATTTTCCTTATTATAAGTTTAAGCATATAATATTCAGAGGATTCATATATTTGAGAGAGTGGGAAATGGAAGATTCAAAAATAATCATAACAATTATTGGAATAGATAAAGTTGGTATTGTTGCTGCTTTTACTAACACTCTGGCAAAATACCAGGTAAACATTGAAGATATTCGACAAACAATCATGCAGGATCATTTTACTATGATTATGATGGCCGATTTTTCTAAAGCTACAAGCTCTTTTAAAGAGTTTAAAGATGCTCTATTGGATCTTGGCAAAGAAACCGGCATGGAAGTCTGGGTACAAAGAAAAAAGATCTTCGATAATATGCATCATATAGCTTAAAAAGGATTATAACACTAATGGGTGGAATTAATACAGAATATATTATTGAAACCATTAACATGATCAGAATGCACAATCTTGATATTAGGACTATTACACTAGCTCTAAGTTTAAGAGACTGTGCTTCAGGGAATGTCAAAGAAACTGGCGAAAAAATTTATAACAAAATACTTAGCTTCGCTGAAAATCTCAATCAAACTGTAATAGAGATAGAAGAAGAATATTCTATCCCCATAATAAATAAGCGTATTGCAGTCACTCCTATCTCATTAGTAGGTGAAAGCTGTCAAGAATATGACTATGTATATCTGGCAAAAGTACTTGACCAGGCAGCAAAAGTTGTAAATGTTGATTTTATTGGTGGATTTGGAGCCCTTGTTGAAAAAGGCTGTACAAGAGGCGATGCTGCACTTATTGAAAGCATTCCAGAAGCTTTAAAAATAACAGATAGAGTCTGTTCATCGGTGAATGTTGCAACTTCAAAAGCCGGAATCAATATGAATGCTGTCATTAAGATGGGTAAAATCATAAAACAAACAGCTGAACTTACAAAAAATAGAGATGGGATTGGAGCAGCAAAACTTGTTGTATTTTGTAATGTTCCTGGAGACAATCCATTTATGGCAGGTGCATTTCATGGTTATGGAGAGCCTGAATGTGCATTAAATATAGGTATTAGCGGGCCTGGAGTAATACGTGCAAGTGTAGCATCATTACCACCTGATGCTGATTTTGGTGAACTTGCTACAAAAATTAAAAATATATCATATAAAATAACCACTGCTGGTGAACTTATAGGCAGGCAGGTAGCTCAGAAATTAAATATTCCTTTTGGAGTTATAGATCTATCTCTTGCCCCAACACCTGCTATTGGCGATAGTGTTGCTAATATTCTCGAAGCGATGGGACTTGAAAGATGCGGAGCCCCCGGTTCTACTGCTGCCCTTGCATTATTAAATGATGCTGTTAAAAAAGGCGGTGTTATGGCAAGTTCTTATGTTGGCGGATTGAGTGGCGCTTTCATTCCAGTTAGTGAAGATGCCGGCATGGTTGAAGCAGTAAAAGCAGGTTCTCTGACTTTTGATAAACTTGAAGCCATGACTTCTGTCTGCTCAGTCGGACTTGATATGATAGCTATCCCAGGAGATACTGCAAGTGAAACAATATCAGGAATTATAGCCGATGAAATGGCAATTGGCATGATAAATAAGAAAACCACAGCAGTAAGAATAATTCCTGTTCCAGGTAAAAAAGTTGGAGATTATGCAGTATTTGGTGGCCTATTAGGTGAAACACCAATTATGCCTGTAAATAAATTTTCCTGTGAAAGCTTTGTAAAAAGAGGCGGTAGAATTCCTGCTCCTATACACAGTTTAAACAATTAAGAATAGTAAATACTTGGAGCCTATCCGAGAATCCAAGAAATAATGCTTATAGATTGCCACGCAAGTACAATTGAAGACAGTTATTTACGATTCATGGCTCGCAATGACTGCAATAATTTATTTATCGGATAGGTTCTTAATAGCCTAAGCATCTAGATCTATAACTTTTGCTTCCTGTTTATATTGATTCAATAGATTTTCGCGTACTTTTTTACCCTCTTCGCCGTGAATAAAAATTCCCTTCTTTTCACCAGGTTTTATATTACGTTCGATTGGAAAGAATTCCTCAGGGAAAAATTTATCAATCTCACGACTGGTATAAAGAAGATCTTTTGCTTCCTCACCACATATATGTAGTACTTCTTTTCCATCGTTAAATGAATGTTGATATGCACCTTGTATATCAAATGCTTTTTCTAATTGTTTGCTAAAGTTACGTGTTTTTTCTGGATCATTTGATTTAATTAAAAATTTGCTCGTAAAAGCAATATTTGACTGTGGAACCTTCATATTATTAACCTCTTAAATCTATGGATACAGCTTTTTGTTTGTATTGATCCAAAATTCTATTTTTGAGTAATTCCGGATCTTTTACTACCGATGAATTTTGATCTTTTGTAAATTTACCTGCCTGAATGTTATTGATATCTAAGGCATCTTGTCCAGTGAAGAAATATAACTCAGGTTTATCAAAGGAAATTATAAAATTAAGTGGCGCTTTATCTTTGCCACCCTGTTTTGGCTCAATATTATCTCGGACTTTTTTATAATACTCCCAAACTTGTCCTTCACTATTACCTTTAACATGAAATACGCCTTTAAAAGCAATATTTGACTGTGGAATGTTCATATTGTCTATCTCCTGATTTAAAGTTTAAAGATCTACAATTACAATAAAACGTCTAAAAAAAATATTTGCTAGTTCAAGCCAAAAATTCTCAGGAATATAGAATAGCCAGGATTGTGTATACGATTGGGGGATTTCCGTACATTATGGCTTTTGGTTGTATATTAGTGTACTTTATTCATTCTCACTTAACCGTCTGTTTTTCAGCTAAAGATCGGATTTGCCCTACGTCCGATCTTTTTTATATGAATAAATAATTATTTATATCCACTTTTTATGCCTGAAATATGCAATCATAATTACTGCAATAAGTATCATTAATCCAATTGCAATTGCGAAACCATAAACAGTCTCAAATAAAGGGAATTTCATAAAATTCATACCAAAAATACCAGAAATTAAAGTGGCTGGTATGAATATTGTTGAAATTAATGTCAAAAATTTTATTACTTCATTTAATTTTTGAGAGCTTAAACTTAATTGAATATCAAATATACCAGCTATAGAATCTCTCTGGTTATCAACCATTCCAACATTTTTATCCAGGTGATCATATATATCTCTAAAAAGTATTTGATCTTCTCCTCCAATCATATTGTAATATCCTCTACTCAAATTATAAAAAATCTCCTTTTCTATAACTAGTGAGCGCCTTGCATTATTAAGGTTTTCTCGAAAAGCAGAAAGATCCTGTATTGTTCTTGCATAATCAGTTGTTTGAAAAATTCTTGCTTCTATTTTATCAATATGAATATCAAACCTGTCTATAATCCCAAAATATCCATCTACTATGTGATCAGCGATAAAATGACAAGTTAATACAGGATTTTTATGTATATGATTCGTTCCAGACTTAAATGAAGATTTAGCAAGATTTATTTCTTCAATTTCTTCTGTTTTATAAGTAATAATAAAATTTTTTCCTAAAAAAAGATCTAATGATTGGATTTCCAATTTATCATCATCAAATTTCAACTTATTGATGATTAAAAAAAGATAATTCTTGTATTCTTCAACTTTGGGCTGGGTTTCCACGTGGACACAATCTTCAATATTAAGCAGATGTATGCCTAATATTTTCTCAAGCAGATTCATTTCCTCATTATTAGGCCAGATATTAGGAGGATATTTAAAATCAATCCAGATTATATTTTTATCATTCTGCAATAATCCCTGGACTTCTCTTAATTCTGCTGACTTTATTTTTTGAGTGTTTTCATTAAAATAGAGTATTTCAACCATACTTATAACAATTTTCTCGTATTAAATTATTATAAGTATTTTTATTTTATTTTTTTAATAATATCATCCACCCCCTGAGTAAGTATTAGCTCAGGTTCTAACTTTTTAAATTCATTTAAACATAAAATTGCATCGTAATTATACTTAAGCTCAACATACATTAAGCCTAACATTAACCATGATCTAGAATTAGATTTGTTCTTCTTAATTATTTTTATATGTTTATCAATTTCTTTTGAGATAATATTTTGTGCTCTATATGCTTTTATCAAATTTGTATAATATTCAATAAAATTGGGATTTAAGCTTGTAGCCCTTTGAAAACTGGTTGCTGCCCAATCATATCTATGCAAATGCATATAGCTTAATCCGAGATTATTATAAAAAGTAGCCGTTGCGGCTGAATCACGATTTAACCCTATTGCCAGCTTGAATTCCATAGCAGCAGCAGTATAATAACCATCTTCCTGAAATTTAACTCCTTTTTCATTATGCATGTTAGCATTTCTAGTTGGGTCTATGACAAATTTGCCTCCCTGTAAGAAAATCAGGAAAATCAAAATTGGTATGTATTTAATTGGATTTTTCATACACCTACATTAAATCTATTTCAAGGCCTTCATATGCCGCTATAGTATTCTTAAATTGTCTTTTAGCATTTTCCTCTATGACATCAATTTTTGAATCTTCATATGTTGGATCATGGTGAAAAAGGACTAACTTTTTCACATTTGCTAATCTTGCAGTTTCAATAGCCATTTCAGGGGTACTATGCCCAAATCCCTGTTTGGAATGGGTCAATGAAGTATAATCTTCCTGTGTATATTGAGCATCATGAATTAATAAATTCGCATTTCTTGCAAAATAAATAAGTTTGCTATCTCCACCGACATAACTTTCTTTATCAGTAGCACAAACTAAACTCTTACCTTTCCAGCTTACTTTAAATACAAGCACTCCATCCCTTGGATGTGCTGAGCTTTTCATGCATTTGATTGTTACAAGTTCATCTATATTTTTAATTTTATCGCATTCATGGATTCTCTTAACCACAGGTTCATCATTGTCATGGCTTAACACTATAATGTCTGTATTTTTGAGATTATTTATATTTAGATAAGCTGGTAATTCTTCAAGATCAATTGGTGAGAAAGGCGCATACATAGACTGAGACAATGTTTCTTGAAAATCGAATCCCATAGATTTGGCACCAAATAAATAAAACTTGGATGTAGGCATATAAACAGGCTTGAAAAAAGGAAGTCCTTGTATATGATCCGTGTGAGTATGACTATATAGGATAATCCCAGTAATTGGATCTCTGTTAGTTTCATCTGTGCCGCTAACAATGTAATCTTTAACTAAATCATTACCGAGATTAATTATACCTGTTCCAGAATCTATTATAATTAAATATCCATTAACTCTTATCTCAATGCATCCAGTATTACCACCATATTTTAAGGTATTTTTTGATGAGACAGGATAACTGCCTCGTACTCCTCTAAATTTTACTTTAAATTCACCCTTACTTTTAGACATACAGCTCACTCATACAATTAATATTAACTAAACTCAAGTTGCTATTTGTACAATTTATACTTTAGGATTATCACGCATTATTCTCAATTAAAGGCTCACAATGACATCTGTAAATTATTTAAGTATCAACTTAAGTATTGATTAGATAATTTTAAATTATTTATTAAATTAAGCCAATACATTTAAAAAATAGTCTGCTTATAAGCAGACTATTTTTTAAAAAAAGTTTACATTACTATTTGTATTTATTTTCTCTTTGGCTTAGACGAATATCCATCAAAATCTTGTTTAGAAACTTTATACCTCTTTATAGTTTCTAAAATTTTTTCACCATCTTCCCCATTTAATAATTTTTCCAGTGAATTAATAGCTCCATTTAGATCACTAGAAATATCAAATACTTGCATATCACTCCCCCAAAACATACTACTAATGTTAATAGTATATTTTTATTGAAATATTATCATCCTCTAAATTCAGGAAACTATCCTTAATCTAATAAATGATTATACTTATGAGTTATCATTATTCAGGTCTTTTATAATTTGTTTTATATCTGCAAATAATTAACTTATCTATTCCTATTTTAATGTGTCTGGAATCTTCAATTATATATGTATCTACTAAATAAGGGGTTTCTTTAATCAATTTTTCTATATCTTTAAATGCAATTTCTTTTCTTACTACTTCTACAATAGGCCTTCTTCTTAATCCGTCAGATTCCATGTATTGGAATGACTGTACTTTCTCTTCGAGAATAAATTTTTCATACTTTTTAGCTTCTTCTAAAGCTTTTTTCTTCATCTTACCCTCAACTTTTACTTATTAATAATAAGATAATATTTGTTTCAAAATTTGCCAACCCTTTTGCACTTTTTTTGTTTGATTTATCTATTAACTTGAAATATTCTTTTAGCAAAATGATAATTTGAAACAATTTCAAACTATTATAATACTAATAAGACTAAATTGAAATTATATTTGCATATTTTTAAATTTTCATCTAGTTTTATAATAGCTTACGTGCTAATAAATTCATATTATTTTATATATTTTTAAGTTAATATTTAAACTCATTTCTCCAATAGATCTCTAAATTTGTTTAGATCTTCTTCTGTATCAATTCCTATAGGTTTATAGTCAACAATCAAAGTCTTTATTCTCATACCATTTTGTAATGCTCTAAGTTGTTCCAAACTTTCTGCTTTTTCCAGATCAGTCTGATCTAACTCTATCATTTTTAGAAGACTTTCTCTTCTGTAAGCATAAAGACCAATATGAGCATAATATTTTGCTTCACCGGTATTTCTTTCATATGGAACCGGAGATCTTGAAAAGTATAAGGCAAAATTGGAATTATTGCGTACAACCTTAACTATATTTGGATTTACAACTTCATCATTATCACTAATTTCTCTAATTAAAGTAGATATATCGGCATTATTATCTTCAATAAGACCATTTATAGCGCTATCTATACTCTGTGGATCAATTAGTGGCTCATCGCCCTGAACATTTACTGCTATTTGAATTTCTGGATTGTTTTTTACAATTTCACCAATTCTATCGCTTCCACTCTGATGATGAGGAGAAGTCATCTCAACATGGCCTCCAAAAGCCTTTACTGCCTTAAATATATTCTCATCATCTGTAGCAACTATGACAATGTCAGCTAATTTAGATTTAGATGCCTTTTCATAAACCCATTGAATTATTGGTTTATCATTAACCTTAATAAGCGGTTTACCTGGTAACCTTGTTGATCCATATCTTGCAGGAATAATTATAGCTATTTTATTTGAGTGCATAGACATATCCATCTCCAGATCCAAAATATACAATCCCATCATTAATTATAGGCGAAGAAAAAATAGGGCCCGATGTATTAAACTTCCATAATTCTTTTCCTGTTAAAGCATCTAGAGCATATAAATTGGAATCACCGGATGGCACATATACAATTCCGGATGAGGAAACCGGTGCAGCAAGAATTGCCCCTGATGTTATATATTCCCACAGTAAAGAACCGTCTTTTGAATTAAGTGCATAAACACGCCCTTGCCCATCACCAACAAAAATCTGGTTATTATAAGATGTTATTGCAGATGAAATTATTCCTGAGAGCTTCTTCACCCAGATTTTGTTTCCGGATTGAGCATCAATTGCATATAAGTTTTTATCAGTAGACCCGATGTAAACAACATTATCTATTACAACAGGCTTTGCTAATATTGCTCCATCAGTCTTATATTCCCATAACTTCTTACCATTATTAATGTTTATAGCATATAAATAACCATCATACGAACCTATATATAAGGAATCTCCTGCAACAGTAGGAGATGAATCTATAGGACCTGATGTCTTAAATATCCAATCAGGAGTTCCTGTAATAATAGAAACAGAATATATTTGTCTATCTCTTGATCCATAATACACACGCCCATCCCTAACTTCAGGAGTAGAGTGTATTGGTGCTTTTGTTTGATAATACCACTCGGCGTCACCTGTATTTACACTAATAGCATAAAGTTTACCGTTTTCCCCACCAATATATATCTGATTTCCATATACTACCGGAGACGAATTTGTTATAGCTGAATCAGTCTTATATTTCCATTCACAAGCTCCACTATTTGCTTTTAAAGCATACAAAACACCATCTTTAGAAGCTGCAAAAATTCTATTATTATAATAAATAGGTGCAGAATTAACTTCACCACTAATTTTATACTGCCATAGTAGCTGTCCTTGAGGAATAATATTTTGTTGATGAGAGTTTTCTGACTTATTAGATTTTACTACGTCTTCTGAGGGAGCTATTATAGGTGCGCAGCTTGCCAATAATATAAATATACTTAAAATACATATAAATTTAGCTATGTTAAATGCTTTTTTATTCATTATTCGCACTTTCATCTGATTTATATTTTGCTCTTGGATGTGCTTTAACATAAGCTTGTTTAAGTCTTTCTGTCGAAACGTGAGTATAAATCTGAGTATTACTTATACTAGCATGCCCTAATAGCTCTTGAACAACTCTTAAATCTGCCCCGTTTTCAAGTAGCCTTGTCGCAAAACTATGTCTAAAAGTATGCGGTGATATATCTTTTTGGATTTTAAGTTTTTTCACAAGGTTAGATAAAGTTCTATTCACGCTTCT
>MFRQ01000163.1:0-5127 GCA_001784615.1 Candidatus Melainabacteria bacterium RIFOXYA2_FULL_32_9 | reverse complement strand
GCCTGAAGCCTGTATTATTCAAAAAAATCGGGGAATTTTCCAAAATATTATCTTTATTAAATTGTGGTCTTATTTTAGAGATATACTCATTTAAAAACTTTTTTGCATTATTATTAATCAATACTATACGTTCTTTTCCACCTTTTCCAAAAACTGTAATCTCGTTTCCTTCTAGATTTAAATTTCCAAAGTTAAGATTACATAGTTCTGAAATCCTCATGCCGGAAACATATAGAAGCTCCAGAATAGTCCTATCCCTAAATCCTGATGGCGAATTTAGATCAAAAGCGTCTAATATAGTGTTAACTTCGCTTTTAGAAAGAAATTTAGGTAAACTTTTAATTTTTCTTGGACTTTTTATATTATCTGCAGGGTTAGCATTGATTAATCTTTCTCTATATAAATATCTATAAAAAGTCCTAATAGCAGCAATTTTTCTTGATACTGTAGTCCTGGTATATTTTTTTGTCTGCATCTCTGCTAAATACGAACGTATATTTTTATGATTTAAAATTTGAGGATCATTATTCCCTGCCCAAGCTAAAAAATCCAGAAGATCAGTGTAATAAGCCTTAACTGTATGACTGGACAAGTTTCTCTCTACCTCTAAATAAAGTTTAAAATCTTCAAGAATCTCTAACGATGATTTTTTTATTGAAACGCTTAAACTCTGCAAGTTCACACTCCACTAAGTACCTGATTTTTTATTATAGATACAATTTCCAAGGGGTTTTACATTTAACTATAAAAATTATACAATTAATCTTATTTAGTATGCAAAAACCTAACAAATTTGAATTTCCAATTAATTTTAGCTAAAATTCTCAAAAACCCACGCCTGCCACCCTAAAGGTAAATAAAGGGCAAAGCACTTTATTTAAAATTTTACTCAGATAATAGCTTAATATACGGCAAGTTTAAAAATTTACTGAAAGCAAAAGGAGTTATACATATGAAAAACACCAAAACAATGATATTATGCGCAGCTGCATTATCGTTAACAGTTTTGGGAACTTCAAACTTAAACACATTTGCCCAGATACAAGGTTTAGATAACAAAATTAATCAGGCTAATAATGGTACTAAAACACAGAACATCAAAAATCTTGTTAACAATAAGGAATATCAAGATTTAAACAAGCAAAATTTTGAAAATAATGAAATTGCAGTTAGAAACAATGTATATACAGCAAAAGTGGCCAGATACCAGACTGAGATTGATGACCTTATTAATCAACAAAAGTATGAAGAAGCTAGATTAAGATGCCTTGAGACTCTAAAAGCTAATCCTAATGACCATAAAACCAGAATAAATTTGGGTAGTATTTATTCTGCACAATATAAATTGGGTGCTGCTCACTCAGAGTTCATAAAAGTGCTGGAAAAAGATCCTAATAACGCTGCAGCACGCAATGGATTAGGCCTCATATATTATAGAAAAACCAGTTCTTCAAATATGGAAATAAGAAAAAATTTAGATAAATACTATAAAGGCGCATTAAAAGAATTTGAAGCAGCAATTAAACTACAGCCTGACTTCTATAAGGCATATAATAATGCCGGCAAAATACTGCAAGAGATGGGTAAAATTGATGAAGCAGAGCAGTATTACAGAAAAGCATTGGAATACGAACCAAAATATTCTGAAGCCCTGGAAAACCTTGGAACTACTTTATATGTTAAAAATCAGGTAGATCCTGCAATTGATAAATTTAAGAGTGCTATTGAATCAAGCACAAAAAATGCTTCAGCGTATTATCACTTAGGTGAAGCCTTAATTTCAAAAGGTGAATACAGTAAAGCAATTAATTACCTGCAAACAGCCTTATATCTTAGTCCTAATAGTGCACCAGTTCATGATATGCTCGGTAAAGCTTATCAACTACAGGGTAATGAGGCAGCTGCTATTGTGGAATACAAGAAATCTTGCTTAATTAAGCCTGAATACTCGTATCCATACTTAAGACTGGCTAACATTTATCAGGATAGAGGCGATTATGAATTAGCAATTTCTGAGTTAAGAAGTGCTTTATCTACTAATCCTGATTTTTTAGAGGGTAAATTAAAAGTTGCTGAAATATCATTAACCCTTGGAAAACCCGAGCAAGCAATAAGATATTATAGAGAAGTACTTGGAAATAGAAATTACTCACAGGTAGCATTAAAAGGTCTGGCTAAATCTTATTATATGAAAGCACAAGAAGCGAGCTCAACAGCTGGCATGATATCAGAATCTGAATATGTAGACGCAGAAAGTGCTATTAAACAGGCTATACAATTCAATCCGGATGATATTCAATTATATCTAGCTTTATTAAGAGTTTCACGTCTAACAAATCAGGATTCACAAGCAGAAGCATACTTAAGCAAAATTGTAGAAAATCCTGCAAATAAACCAATTGACCACATTATCAAAGGCGAAGCCTACCTCACATATAAGAAATATACTGACGCTAATAATGAATTCAAGCAGGCTATGTATCAAGTTAGTAGTATTAAAGACCTTATGAACCTTGGAGAAATCTTTATTACAAATAGGCAATATCCTGTTGCTAAGGAAACATTTAATAAGATATTATCAATGGATTCTGGAAATTTAAAGGCTATGAGAGCACTTGAAAGAATCCAAAGAAATGAAGAACTGGCAGTAGCCAAAATGAATGTTGCAAAAGGCTTCTATAATACAAGACAAAGAGCTGCAGCAATAGAAGCATTCAGGGATTCTATCTCATTAAATCCATATCTTGCTGAAGCGCAATTGTTACTGGCAAAAACATTTGAAAAAGAAAAATATTACTTCAATGCAATTGAGCATTATACTGCCTATATCAATCTTGCAAACACAGAAGGTAAAGACACCGATAAATATAAAAGAAAAATAGCAAAATTAAATGAGAAAGTTCAGAGAATGCAGGAAAAAGGGCAGCCCATTAAAAAATTCACCAGAATATAATTAGCTGAAATGTTTACCAATTCTGTGTTCTAACATTGTCATCCTGAAGTACTTGGTACTGTCATAAGTCCTCAATCCTTCCAATAATACCTTGTGTCATCCTGAAGCAGGAAACATTGAAATTATAATATTAATCGTGTATGTTCAGGATCTATCCCGCTAGCTATTAATACTAAAGATGTAAACTGGTAAGATGCTGACAAGAATATTACTAATAGTCACTTTTGGCGCTTCAGCATGACATATTAACTAAATAATTATTTAGCATTTCGAGTTAATTATGCTTTATAATTAGTATATTGATATTGTATATTATTATTTAGATAATATGGAGAGAAAAGACTTGCTAAGGCGAATTAAAAAAGGATTTTCAACTGCAGAAATCTTAATTTCTCTTACGATTATAGGAGTAATTGCTGCTCTTACAGCTCCTGCTCTTATTCAAAATGTTCGAGAAACTATCTGGAAATCATCTTATAAAAAAGCCTATTCTGCAGCCACACAAGCCTGGATGACCGCAATTACTAAGAAAAAAATAATTATTACAACTAATTGGTGGGATGGTACTGCACATAACACTAATTTTAATATTTTTAAATCTCAATTTAATGTAATTAAAGATTGTGCTGATGATGCTGGTGAATGTTGGAATATTGATGGTGATACATTTTTTGATCTGCCAGTAGAAGAAGGAGAGGGCCCTGGGTCTATGGGATTTATTGATTCCGCAGGAATGGCATGGATTAGATGTTGTACAGATGCAGGCTGTGCAGGAGAAATCCTGGTTGATACAAATGGATTTAGTGAGCCAAATAAATTCGGTCGAGATAGATTTATTTTTAGACCTTATTGTAGAGATGGAGTTGACTACCCTTGCAAGCCTGCATTATTAGATGTTCCTGACGATGTAACCATTGCAGATGATTCTTGTGAATATGGTAATTGCTATTATACCTCCTGGCTGGCAAATGAAGACTAAGCTGTATATTATGCAAACAATTATGGAGAAAAATGACTTGCTAAAGCAAATTAAAAAAGGATTTTCTCTTACAGAGATATTGATTTCACTTGTCATAGTAGGTGTAATTGCTGTTATGACAGCCCCTGCTCTTTTTCATGATGTCAGAGAAAATACCTGGAAAAAATCTTATAGGAAAGCCTATTCTACAGCTCAACAAGCATGGTTAATAGCATACAATAAGAAAAAAATAGCTACATTAAATGATTGGTGGGATGAGGCATCACATACTGCTAATTTTAATACCTTTAAATCTCAATTTAATGTAATTAAAGAATGTGTTGATAATGCAAGTGAATGTTGGGTAGCTGGCGATACCTATTATAATAGCTTACCTCTGCAAGATGACTCGATAATATTTATAGATTCTTCAGGAATGGCCTGGGCTAAAGCCTGTGTTACTGGCTGTGCAGGTGAAATTCTTGTAGATACCAATGGACACAATGGCCCAAATAAATTTGGTCGAGATAGGTTTATTTTTCATCCTTGTGGAGAAGGGGCTTCCTATCCATGTAAACCTATGAAGCTCATCGCTAATGATGACATAATTGAGACACATGACCGTTGTCATTATGGCAACTGCTATTATTCAAGCTGGTTGATTAAATAATGGTCTCTATAATATTAAGAGTTTAAATAAATATAAAAAAACTAGTATAATAATTTGGTAGTGGTATAAAACAAAGTGATATAGAACATATTCAGAAATCAAATTTTCCTAGTGTCATTGCGAGGAACGAAATGCAATGAAGTGACGAAGCAATCCAAATAATATTATTACCATCTTCTTTTGGATTGCCGCGCACCTACGGTGCTCGCAATGACAGTGCGACGATTAGCTGGATTATGGCTCTGAAAAAATTTATCACTTTAATTTTTACCATTACCAATAATTTATATTAATTTTACATTTAAAAAGAAAGAATATGCTAAATAAAATTTATTTAAGAGGTTTTACACTTGCAGAGATGCTGGTTACTCTTACTATAGTAGGAATAGTAGCTGCATTAACAATTCCTGCTATTATACAGGATGTTCAGACAGCACAATATAAAGCTGCTTTTAAAAAAGCATACGCAGATCTAGATCAGGCTACTAGAAGAATCTTAATTGATTATGGGGGAAACATTGGCGGTATTTGCTCAAATAATTTATG
>MFRQ01000162.1:33512-37660 GCA_001784615.1 Candidatus Melainabacteria bacterium RIFOXYA2_FULL_32_9 | reverse complement strand
CATCAAGGTATAGCTGCATCAGTCTCACCAATTGCCTATATGGAATTCGATGATCTGCTAAATAACTTGAAAAACGTAAAAAATTCACTTGTTATTATTCTAGATGGAGTAGAAGATCCTCATAATTTTGGCTCAATTGTAAGAACAGCAGTTGCGGCAGGTGCAGATGGAATAATAATTCCTAAAAGAAGATCAACCCCTGTAACATCTACTGTAGAAAAAGCAAGCGCAGGAACTGTAGAAAAAATTCCCATAGTACAGGTAACAAACATAGTTAATGCCATAGAAAAGCTTAAAGAAAACAATTTTTGGATTTTTGGAGCAGAAAGTACAGGAGAAAAGTATTACTTTGAGGCAGATTATAATCTAAATTGTACGTTAGTAGTAGGAGGAGAAGGTCAAGGGATCAGTACATTGGTAAAAAAACACTGTGACATATTGATTAAAATTCCTATGCCAGGAAAAATCAATTCTTTAAACGTAGCAAACGCCACAAGTATTATTATATATGAAATATTAAGACAAAGACTATGTCAAGAAGGTGTCTAACCAGACAAAATAACAACTTTATTAATTTTCTTAGATTAAAAAACTGTATCCCTATTCTAAGATTTGTATAAAATAGTTATAATGGGGGAGTTAACATGTCAATTAACGAGAAGAACATGAAATCAAACAAAGAAATTATAGAAAAATCCAAAAATAAGAACGATGAGGACCAGGAAGACGAATATTTTTCTGATGATAACGACTCTGATGAATTTGAAATTGAAGATATTGATGTAGAAGTTGAAGATGAGCCTGAAGAAAATCTGGAGGAGATAGAAAAGAGCTCCGGATCATCAGATGATTCTGTAAAAATTTACCTTCAACAAATAGGTCGGATTCCTCTTTTAACTGGGGAAGAAGAAGTTGAACATGCCAAAAATATAAGAGAGACCAATGATAAAATAGCAAAAGAAAAACTTGTAAATGCAAATTTAAGATTAGTAGTTAGTATTGCTAAGAAATATATAGGCAGAGGTTTATCTTTCCTCGATTTAATCCAGGAAGGAAATATGGGTTTAATGCGTGCTGCCGAAAAATTTGACTACACAAAAGGTTATAAATTCAGCACATATGCAACCTGGTGGATTCAGCAGGCAATAACAAGAGGAATTGCTGACAAGTCCCGTACAATCAGGCTTCCTGTTCATATGATTGAAACAATAGGAAGAATTAAGAAAGTCACTCGTGATTTAACAAATGAGCTCAATAGAAAACCCACTAAAGAAGAAATTGCTGAAAGGCTTGATATACCATTATCAAAATTAAGAGCAGTTATAAAGTCAGCTCAAGCTACTATAAGCTTAGAAACTCCATTAAATAAAAAAGAAGAAAACGCAAAAATTGGTGATTTTCTAATAGATATCAGTAGCATTTCTCCGGATACACGTGTAATCCAGGAAAATCTTTTTGATGAAATCAGAAAAATCCTTGGACAGCTCAGCAAAAAAGAACGTGATGTTCTTATTATGAGATTTGGTCTTGACGATGATGGCAATAAAAAGACACTTGAAGAAATCGGTTCAAGATACGGCGTATCAAGAGAAAGAATCAGGCAGATAGAAAACAGAGCAATAAGCAAACTCAAAAAACTTTGCAGAAATAATAGAGGTATAAAAAGTCTCAAAAATTATCTGGGGGGATAAATCTCATCTAAAGAGATAAAAAGATTTTTAAAGGTGCCTTTAAACGCAGTAAGATATGCTGTATTTGGCAATCCAATTGAGAATGTTTGTGCTACTATCATTTTAGTTAATGAAATGGTACTAAAAGATGTGGTAATATCCATTACCTAACTTAAGTCATCGACCATAGCCTTTGAAACAGGCAGACTTAATTTAAAGTTATCAGTTTACGTTGTAGCACGACTAAAAATGTTAGTAATTAAAACTCAATTAAATTTTGGATCCAATAAAAAACTTTATACGTTGATTAATAAAGATGAAAAACCATATAAAAGTATTGAGCCAGGAAAATTAGGTGGAAATAAGAGTTTAAAGATATATGGAAGATTAAGGACGCAATAAAAAATGCGTAAGTATTTTTTATTGCGTCCTTACGTCCTTATTCCTTATTAACTGGAATTTTCTTGGTTAATTTCTTGCTTCTATTAGATAATTCAGCCAACTTTAGTGGCCCTTCTATCTTATTGAAGACTAAACCTGCTCGAATAAAGATTCTATATTATACATTTGGGCTAAAATAGATCATAAATAATATTATAATTAAGCCCTCTGGTCAGTTTAATATTTTCTAAGTATGGAATTGTGTATTGTTTTTGAACTACAGTTATTGCAATTATATCTGGTTTAATTTTATCAATATCATCGACTGAATAAATCATATAATCACCAATTTCCTGACCGACTTTATTCAAACTCATATCAAAAAATCCGCCAATATTCAGTCCGGACAAATCATATTTTTCTACAAGTTCTCTTGCTAGTTGCCCTGCTCCATAAAAGCATACTTTTTTACCTTGATTTTCCTGAATAAATTTATTTACATTATTTTTAAAGTCTTGACACGAAATAATATCAGTTACATTAAAATAGTTTAAGTCAATTTCTTCAGGATACAAGCCCAATTTATCAAAAAATTCTTTATGTTTTTCCCTGAAACGCCTTTGATCTGCTTTTCTTTCTCCTGGTGCAAAGTTACTGGATATACTTGCATCTCTTCTTCTATAGTCAAAAAGAAATTCAGGAATAGATATACCGATGTAATTATTCGCACTTAGATTAATATAAAATTCCCAATCATCAGTTCTCAAGAAGTTTTTATCATATTCAAACTTATCAAATACCGATTTTTTATAAATAGCCGAATGAGAAGTTCCTCCAATAGTAATAAGTACAGGATGATTAGGATAAATAGGACAGGGATATATTAAATCTCTGCCATTTTCAGTAACATTATTGCAATATGCTACTACAAAAGGAATATCAGGATTATTTATAAGACATTTAACGCCTTTTTCAAGGTAATCAGGCGAAATCTTATCATCAGAATCCAGATATAATATATATTCACCTTCTGCAACTGATCTACCGGCATTTCTTGCTGTTGCAGGACCACCATTTCCTTTATGAACAATCTTATATTTATTTAGTTTTTCAAGCTTCTGCAATAATTCTATCGACTCAGATGCAGTAGAACCGTCGTTTACAATGATTACTTCAAAATTAGGATAGTTGCTATTATCTAAAGAAGCTAGAGTTTCCTCGAAATATTCGTGTGCATTATAGAAAGTGGTGATAGCAGAGACTTTTGGAACATAATTTAAATCAGTATATTTTATAAAAGGTTCAGGCTTATATTTAAAAATATCAAGAAAGTCTTTATTTTTAGCTGTTAATAGTCTATTTTTAGTTAAATCAGTAAAAGAGTTGAATGCTTCTAAGTTACCGGATATAGCAACATCAGCATATTTTAGGGCCAATTCCTGCAAATAAACCAATCTATACTTTGCGAGCAAATTCAAATCTGTTTTTTCGTAGTCTTTAAAAGTATCTATATTGATCACTAAATTAGCTTTATCAAATTTCCCAAGAGTCCTGTTTCCTTGAATAGAAATAGCTGAATCAATAATATTAGTTAAAAATACAACTGAATCATAATTTTCTGAGCTAAAAATATACTCTAATGATTTATAAATCAAATATGATAAATATTCATTCCGGCTACTAAAGTTAAATTCAAGATAATAAGGAATTTCTTTAGTTAATTCCTCAATAATATGCATTTTTGCATTATTAAAATTAAGATAATCCTTTAATTTTGAGGGAATCAAGAATGATGAATCAATATTTTTCTCACCTAAAAAGGATATAAGACTCTTATTAGCGTCTATACTTTCAATGTCAGTTACTACAAAGCATATTCTTTTTGAGTGCATACTCAGCCCTCTTGTACTCTCCTAGTTAAATATACAGGAAAACAAAGAATTTGACAAAAACTGTAAACAAAGAAATAATGAAGAATGTGTGATATTAATCACCTGACATAAGTTAAGTGCCAAAGGCACAAACTTATGTCTTCGCTGGAATAATTGAGTACTTAAAAATGTGACTTAGTTACTCAGTTTTCTTGGAGCACTACTG
>MFRQ01000162.1:0-33487 GCA_001784615.1 Candidatus Melainabacteria bacterium RIFOXYA2_FULL_32_9 | reverse complement strand
ACAGTATGAAAAAGATACTTTTTATCAGCCATAAAATAAATAGAGGCGGAGCTCAATTACTCTTAAAAAACATCATCCAGGGATTAGACAGGAGTAAACTTGATTGCCATGTCTGGGCTCCAGAAGATGGAGAGTTAAAACAGGAGTATGAATCTTCTAAAATTCCTGTATATATAAAAGACTTTGCAATAGATCAAATAAATAGAGAACAAGCTATTAAATTTAACGATGATATATTAAAACAAGTCAAAAAAGTCATATCTGAATGCAAAAAACATAGAAAGAAACTGGCAATAAGATGTGCAGGAACTATAACTACAAAACTACTTAACGAATTTGACTTTTCAGAAATAGATTTAGTAGGAATTTTCGATAATAATCCGGCGCTTTTTGGCCGTGATATAAACGGATACAAAATTTATCCGGTTAACGAGCTGGATAAACTCAATGTAAATTCAATAATTATCGCCCATGCCCAACCTGAATTTCTCAAAAGAGAATTACAGGCTAAAAAAATAAAAATTTATAATATATTCTCTGAATCAAAATTTAAAAAATTCCAAAAGTCTGTTAATTACTTAGTAAATCTGTTAAAACCAGCATCATTTTTTGCACAAATTAATCCTGATATAGTTTTTGCAAATAATGCTATTAGTTTCTGGGCTGTAATTGTGGGGAAACTTCTTGGCAAAAAGACAATATGGGCAATACATGAAGCCTTTGAACCAAAAACATTCAGAGTATTTCCTCATTTTTTATATCTTCAAAGTTTTAAATTTGCAGATAAGTTTATCTTCCCCTCAAAAGCTACTTATGATTATTATAAGGATTTTGTGCCAGCCTCTAAAGCCAACATAATCTATAATGGAATTGATATTAATTGTATAGAAGAATATAAATCTCTTAATTTCCCCATAGACACACGACGAGAGTTAAATATTCCTGATAATCACGTAATAGTCTGCAATGTTGGAACAATGGATGAAATAAAAGGCCAAATATATCTAATTAAAGCTGCAATTAACTTGCTAAATTCATCAGATAATAAGAATTTTGCCTTTATAATTGTTGGAGACCCCAATAATGAATATTCGCAAAATATCAAATTGTTGATAGAAGAATCAGGATTTAAAAGCCATTTTAGAATTATTCCAGTTACAAATAATGTATATAAATTCCTTAATATCACCGATATTTATATAACCAGTTCATTTAAAGAAACATTTTGCATAGCTAACATTGAAGCAATGGCATTTAATAAACCAGTTATAGCAACAAATGTTTGTGGAATCCCTGAAACCATTGAGCATAATAATACAGGAATATTAATTTCTCTAACTAATATGGAAAAACATATTGAGGAAAATATAAAATGGTTACTGGAGAATCCTAAAGTAATGGACAAATTAGCCCAAAATGCTTATGAAAATGTATTAAACAATTTCACCTTTAAAAAATCATTAGAAAAATATGAAAAAACCATCTTATCTTAATTTTCTATTATATTCAAAATCATTGCCTGCTGTTATTATTTAATTAATATAGAAAAACGGAGTATCACTAATGAAATTATTAATAAAATCATCTGTAGTACTTGGAGCAATAGCTGGAGCCATTTTGGGAGTAATTTTATTAATTCCTTTCATTCAAGCTTTTGCTTGCTTTGCCTACGTCCTTGTTGGAGCAGGAATAGTATTTTATTTAAAAAGGAATTCTTTTGTAGGAATACTATCAACCCACGATGGCGCTTTAATCGGAGCAATCTCTGGATTTACAGCACTTGTAGCTAGCAGTTTAGTATATTTACCAATTTATTCTTTAATAAACATGGTATTTCGAGCAACATCAGGATTAAATCCTTTTGGTTCATTCTGGGTAACAAGCTACAGTTTATTTGTAATACCAATGCTGATTTTCTTTCTGGCATTATTAAGTGCATTATTTAACGCATTCAGTGGACTTGCTGTTACTTACATATATGGACTAATTGAAAATAATTCTGTTCAAGAAGATGGAGAAATACTAATTGAACAGGAATAACATTATATTTATATTAAAATATAATGTGTACACAAAATAAGTAATAAAATCATGCCAGCTATAGTTAACAATATAAATCTTGACAGCATTGCTGAAGACCTTGATATAAAACCAAAAGACGAAATAATCTCTATCAACGAAATAAAACCTAGAGATTTAATTGATTACAGGTATTTAACAGCATCTGAAGAACTTTCTCTCCATATAAAACGTTTAAATGGAGAGGAAGAAATTATTGATATAGAAAAAGATGTTGATGAAGATCTCGGAATAAACTTTGAATCTGCTGTTTTCGATAAGATTATCCCTTGTAATAATAAATGTATATTCTGCTTTGTAGATCAACAACCCTGTGGCTTAAGAGATAGTTTATACATAAAAGATGATGATTACAGATTGTCATTCTTGCAGGGTACTTATGTTACGTTAACAAACCTGACTAAAGAGCATAAAAAACGCATAGAAGCATTAAGATTAGGACCTCTATATATTTCAGTGCATACAACCAATCCTGAACTACGCTCATATATGCTCAAAAACCCAAAATCAGGAAATATCATTACTGAATTAAAATGGCTTAATAATCTTGAAATTCCTGTTCACATACAAATCGTCTTATGTCCCGGTATTAACGATGGTCAGGAATTAGATAGGACATTAAGTGATCTGACAGCTTTAAAATCAAATATTTTATCCATAGCAGTAGTACCTGTAGGCATCACAAAATACAGACTTGATAATAATCTACATAAAGTTAGTCCAGAGAAAGCTGAAGAAATAATATCGCAAATATATGAATTTAATAAGAAACTTGGTTATAACTTAGCATTTCCAGCTGATGAATTATATATTATGGCCAAACAGGATTTACCTAAATTAGAGTTTTATAATGATTTTGGACAGTTGGATGATGGAATTGGTACCTGTAGGCTATTGTTGAGTGATTTTGAGAAAAACAAAGCAAAATTACCTGCCTCTTTACCAACCCTAAAAAAGTTAACAATAGCAACAGGCAAAATAGCTTGTTATGCTTTAGAACCAATTACAGATGAATTAAATAGTATTAAAAATTTAGAAGTAAGTTTAATACCGATAAAAAGCCATTTTTGGGGATCCGATGTAACTGTTTCAGGGCTTGTTACAGGTCAAGATTTACTTGATAACCTTTTACCGATAAAATCAGAGGTTTCAAACCTGGTTTTACCATCTGTAATGCTGAGAAAATATACTAACGATTTTCTTGACAGCTTAACTATAGATGATATTAAAGATAAAATCCAGGCACAAGTTCATATAATTGACAATTATTACAGCACTGAAGAATTGGTAAGTCTTATTATTAGTTAATAAATTAGCCTTTAACCACCCTAAGTCTTCGTCTAATTAGTATATTTTGATGATTTAGTGCATCAATTTCATTGTTATAAAGACTTATATATTCATCAAGCCTTATTATATAAAAAATCATTAATATATCAGGCTGAACACCATAAATATTAACCTGTCCACCTTTTTTATTGCATTTTTTCTGAGCTGTAATTAAGCATCCAAGAACATTGCTGTCAATAGAGTTAA
Source organism: Candidatus Melainabacteria bacterium RIFOXYA2_FULL_32_9 (assembly GCA_001784615.1). Taxonomy (NCBI): domain Bacteria; kingdom Bacillati; phylum Candidatus Melainabacteria; species Candidatus Melainabacteria bacterium RIFOXYA2_FULL_32_9. Next base: position 29,872 of record MFRQ01000162.1, on the reverse strand, counting down.
CTAATGACATATTTATTAGGATGTTTACCTGGTCACGTTTTATTAAATCATACAAAGTAGACCTTAAAATCCTTATTACCTGATCATTAAGGTTTAACGAATGTATATCAATTATTACTTGATTTTTTGAGTTTCTTATACTAATTCCCATTTCCTACTCCATAAATACTTAAGACAGAAGATTTAAATCTTCTGTCTTAAGTATGCATATGCAACTTTCTTGACTGAATAGCCTGTTAATAATACTGTAAGAAATCTCTTAATTTCCAATAGAAAAGACCTCTTAAAGGCTACAAAAGAGCTGAACTCCAGACAAACAACAATACTCATTTAGTACTCCCAAACTAGAGTGCACATCCCATTAATTTGAAGTTCTAAATAATAAAACATAATAAACACTCTAACCTTACTAATATATAAGATTTTTAATAAGATAAAAATCGATAATTATTATAATCTTCTTGCAACTAAAGTATATTTCTTTGAAATATACGAATATGCTTAAATTAGCACTATTCTTAATCTTTTAGGTCACTTTAACCTAGTACTCTGATACAATAATTTAAAGACTTCAGTATATTCCTGTAGGAGCCTTGCCTGTTAGACAGGCACAGCGACGGAGAAAATATTCCCATCTCCATAATTTATTGGTCAAAGTACTAAGTTAAATTTTTTACTTTTATTATGTCTGTTTGGAGATTGCGTTTTAGGTGTCATTATTTCAATATTACTTACCTGAATATTTTTGATTTTATTCAGGATTTTTATTGAAATAATGCTATTTTTGGGGGATTAAGATGTCTAAAGTAGGTATAAATGGTTTTGGTAGAATAGGGCGTAATACTTTAAGAGCAGCTATTGAGAAAAAAATATTTGATAAATTAGGTATTGTTGCTATTAATGATCCTGGTATGAATCTTGAGATGGCTGCTATTCTTCTGGAATATGATACTGTAATGGGCAGATTTAAGGGTGAGGTTAAAGTTGAAAATGATAGTTTAATTGTTAACGGTAAAAAACTTAGATTATTTGCTGAGAAGAATCCTGCAGACATTCCTTGGAAAGACTTAGGAGTAGATATTATTATAGAATCATCAGGTTTTTTTACTGACGCAAATAAGGCTAAAGCTCATATTGATCCTGCTGGAGCTAAAAAAGTTATTATATCCGCACCTGCTAAAAATGAAGATGTAACAATTAATCTAGGCGTAAACGAGAATATGTATGATTCATCCAGACATAACATAGTGTCGATGGCGAGTTGTACAACGAATTGCTTGGCTACCGTAGCCAAGGTTCTTCTTAAAGAATTTGGAATTGTTAAGGGAATGATGACAACAGATCATGCATATACAAGTAGTCAAAAACTTCTTGATGCTCCCGATCATAAGCATATTAGACGAGGCAGGGCAGCAGCCCAAAACATAGTTCCAGCATCTACAGGTGCTTCAGAAGCTACAGAATTAGTCCTTCCTGAGCTAAGAGGTAAATTAGATGCTATAGCTTTAAGAGTTCCTGTTGCAGATGCTAGTATTATCGATTTTGTAGTTTTAACAGAGAAATCAGTTACAGTTGATTCAGTTAATCAGGCATTTAAAAGAGCTTCTGAAGGAGAATTAAGAGGTATTATGGGTTATTCTGAAAAGCCTCTGGTAAGTTCGGATTTTATAGGTTCTCATTATAGTAGTATTGTTGATTCTGAATTAACAAGAACTTTAGGCGATAATATGGTTAAAGTGCTTGCCTGGTATGATAATGAGATGGGATATTCAACCAGACTTGCTGAATTTGCTGTATTTATGATTGAAAGATTATAAAAGTAGTATTCATAAGGGATTTTACTTTAAAAGTTGATACATAAATTTATGCTTTAAGATTGCCACGCAAGAATAATTGATGCTGGCTATCCACGATTCATGGCTCGCAATGACAATGCGGAGTATTATTTGATACTTATGACAGTGTAAAGCACCTCGCAATTGACATTCTTTATTCTAGGCAAGCACCTTGAAATATAAATTTCTTGAGAATTATATGGGCAAGGTTGTTACAGAAGTTGCCTTGACTGTAATTCCATGTCATTCATATCTTAAGCTATAGTAACTTCGTTAGAGAGATACACGTCTTGAATTGCATTTAAGAGTTTTATCCCTTCATCCATTGGACGTTGGAAAGCTTTTCTTCCTGAAATTAATCCAGAACCACCTGCTCTTTTGTTAATCACAGCGGTTCTTATCGCTTCAGCAAAATCATTTTTACCTGAAGCTCCTCCAGAATTAATTAAGCCTACTCTGCCAGCATAACAATTTAATACTTGATAACGACAAAGATCTATCGGATGATCTGAAGTAAGTTCATTATAAACTTTGGAACTTGTTTTACCAAAGTTTATTGCTTTGAATCCACCATTGTTTTCCGGCAATTTTTGTTTAATAATGTCAGCTTCAATTGTCACACCTAAATGGTTTGCCTGACCTGTAAGATCAGCGGCAACTTCGTAATCCTTGTCTTTTTTAAAATCAGGATTTCTAAGGTAGCACCATAAGATTGTCGCCATTCCTAGTTCATGAGCAAGAGCAAAAGCTTCTGAAATTTCTACTATTTGTCTTCTTGATTCGTGTGAACCAAAATAAATTGTTGCTCCAATAGCTGCTGCTCCAAGATTCCAGGCTTCTTCAACTGTACCAAATAATGTCTGATCACATATGTTTGGATAGGATAATAGTTCATTATGATTTATTTTTGCTATAAATGGGATTTTATGTGCATATTTTCTTGATACTGCTCCTAAAAACTCCAAGTGTGCTTGCAACTGCGTTACATCCACCTTCTATTGCTAATTTAACTATATTTTCGGGGTCAAAATATTTAGGATTAGGAGCAAATGCTGATCCGGCACTATGTTCTATCCCTTGGTCTACGGGCAAAATTGATAAGTACCCTGTTCCTGCCAGCCTGCCATGATTATATATTCGGCTTAATGATTGTAAGACCCTTTGGTTTCTGTCTGATCCTGTCCAAATCTTATCTATAAAATCAGGACAAGGAATGTGAAGTTCTTCTTTAGAAACTTTAGCTTGATATTCCAAAAGATTATTTGATTCATCTCCAAGTAATTCGCGTATTTTATCAATATTCATAATTAATTCTCCAAATAATTTACCCAAGAATAATGATTACTCCTTTGGGGCGGAGTCGCCTTCCCTGTAAGTAGGTTTAATTTTAAACAGTTTACTTAATATTAAGAGTTTTTTGAAAAGTAATTAAAACTGGAAGGAGTTTTTCTTATAGCTCATCAGGTTATTTATAAAAACGCTTAATGGATTAATAATTGTTTAAGAATACTTTGTTTATTCTGTATCAAGGGTGATTAGGGTTTATAAGATGTATTATAAAAAAACAGTAAAGGATGTTTTTGAAGAATTTAGTACCAATGAGTATGGCCTGTCTAATGAAGAAGCTAAAAATAGGCTGCAAAGCTATGGCTCCAATATTATTATAGAAAAAGAAGCCATATCTGTTTGGAAGATAGTTATTAATCAGTTTAAAAGCCCATTGATTTATATACTTGTAATAGCTGCTGTGTTTACGACTTTAATAGAGCATTATATTGATACTGGAGTAATATTAGCTGCTGTTTTATTAAACACAATAATTGGCTTTTTTCAGGAATATAAAGCTGAAAAAGCTATGCAGGCTATAAAAAAATTAGCTGCACCAAAAGCTACAGTTATTAGAGAAGGTAAAGAGGATAGAATCAATTCTGAAGATATAGTACCTGGTGACATAGTGATTTTATCAGCAGGAAATAAAATCCCTGCTGATATAAGGCTTATTCGTGAAAGTGAGCTTAATGTGGATGAATCTACGTTAACAGGAGAATCTATGCCTGTTGACAAGAATACTGAAGTGATTTCTCAGGAGAATGTACCAATTGCAGATCGTAAAAACATGGCTTTTATGGGCACAATAGCTACTCATGGCTCAGGCAGAGGAGTGGTTGTAAGAACAGGTGAAAAAACACAATTAGGAAAAATATCTCAACAGATAAAGACCACAGAAAAGGAAAGGACTCCTTTACAAAAGAGATTGGCAGATTTTAGCAGAAAAATAGGTATGCTTTCAATTGGCTTATCCTTGTTTGTATTTATAGTTGGTATTATAAAAGGCTTAGCCGTTACACAAATGGCAGTATTTGCTATAAGTATGGCAGTTGCTGTAATTCCTGAGGGTTTACCTGTGGTTGTCACAATTACTATGGCTATTGGTTTAAATAGAATGGCAAAGAAGAATGCAATAATAAGGCAGTTAATTGCAGTAGAAACTCTCGGAGGATGTAATTATATATGTTCTGATAAAACAGGAACCATTACAGAAAACAAGATGACTGTCATAAAGGCCTATATTAAGGGCAAAAATTTTGAGTTTAAAGGTATTGGATATAAGCCTGAAGGTGAAATTTTGCTTGATAGTGAAAAAATTCAAAAAGATGATAACTTGTATAAATTACTTTTATCGGGTTTGTTATGTAATGATTCTAACTTATATGAAGAAAATGGGGTTTGGAATGTAGATGGTGATCCAACTGAAGGTGCTTTAATTGTATCAGCAGCTAAGTATGGAATTGATGTAAATGAAGAAGAATATAAGTATAAACGTGTTGATGAATTACCATTTAGCTCAAAAAAACAGTATATGGTAACTATGCATCAAATTGATGATAAATATACAATATTTGTAAAGGGTTCTCCTGAAAAAATATTAGGTTTCTCAGGAAATGAAGATAATAGAGAATTAAATATTCAATCTATCAAGATGGCAGAAGCAGGTTTAAGAGTTTTAGGTTTTGGAATGAAGCAGCTAAATGCTACTTCTTCTGAGAATATAAATCTTGAGAAGGAAGCAACTGAAGGATTAGATTTCTTAGGATTTCAGGGAATAATTGATCCACCCAAAGAGAGCGCAATTGAAGCTATAAAAGGAACTAAAGAGGCGGGCATTAAAACGGTTATGATAACAGGGGATCATAAGGAAACCGCTACTGTCATTGCAAAAAGGATAGGCATATTTGGTATAGATTCAATAGCTGTTACCGGACAGGAACTTGATTCTAAAGGGGAGAACTTTCTTAAAGATAATGTAGAAAAGATCAGTGTCTATGCAAGAGTTTCCCCTCGTCATAAGTTGGAAATTGTAGAGGCTTTACAGGATAAAGGTAATGTAGTTGCAGTAACCGGTGATGGGGTTAACGATGCTCCTGCTCTTAAGAAGGCAAATATAGGTGTTTCTATGGGCAAAGGAGGAACTGATGTCGCAAAAGAAGCTTCTGATATGATTTTGAAAGATGATAATTATGCTTCGATATTTGAAGCTGTAAAAGTAGGTAGAATTATTTTTGATAATATCCAAAAAGTAGTATTTTTCCTTTTAGGCACCGCTGTTGGGGAAGCTTTAATTATTATTTCGAGTTTATTTATTGGCTTACCTTTACCTTTCCTTGCAACTCAGATTTTATGGATAAATCTTGTAACTAATGGGTTACAGGATGTTGCACTGGCTTATGAGCCCGGTGAAGAAGATATAGCTAAAAGGCCTCCAAGAGATCCTAAAGAGAGAATTATTAGTTCGTTTCTATTAAAGCGTTTAATCATTGTAGGTGTGGTAGTTACTATAGGAACGTTATTTTTGTTTTGGTATAAACTAAGTCAGGGACATACTTTGACTTATGCAAGAACTACAGCATTTAATACTATTGTGTTTTATCAGTTTTTCCATACTTTAAATTCCCGTTCTTTTGAAAAATCTGTTTTTAAAATGTCCCCATTTGCAAATCCATTTTTATATGTAAGTCTTATTTTATCTTTAATTGCCCAGATAAGCGTTTTAACGTTTGCACCTTTACAATATATTTTTGGTACTACAGAGCTTGATGCAGAAACCTGGATTCAGACTATTTTTATGTCTTTAACAATAATTGTTGCTATGGAAATAGATAAATTATTTAGAAAAAGACCCACTATGGTTGAAAAATCATAAAAAAGGAGTAAATGATGATTTTATCTGTTACTTTAAATCCAAGTCTTGATTATGTATTACAGGTTAATAATCTGGCTCTTGAAGAGACTCAGAGAGCGCAGGGAGCCTCTTTCTATGCTTCAGGTAAAGGTATAAATGTAAGTAGAATGCTTGTCAGATTTAGTGTACAAACTTCATCCTGGGGCTTTGTAGGTGGACTAAACGGAGATAGACTTTTAAGAATTCTTGAAGATGAAGGAATTGACTCAAGATTTATTCCTTGCAATGATGAAACCCGTATTAATGTTATAGTTACTGAACTTCCAACCTATAAACAATTAAGAATAAGTGCTAAAGGGCCAAATATATCAGGTGAAGAGTTAGATAAGTTATATAAAAGAATTAAAAATTTGCCAGAAGAGATAGAATTTGTAACTTTTGGCGGAAGTTTGCCTCAAGGTGTTTCATCTGACATATATAAAAATTTAATCGAGATAATTCAGTCAAAGAATGTTAAATGTGTTTTGGATACAAGTAATGAACCTTTAACTCTTGGAATTCAGGCTAAGCCATATTTGATTAAGCCTAATTTGCATGAATTATGCCAAATTATTGGCACTGAAAAGCTGAGAGATTTAGAAGAAATAAAAGTTGCTGCTGCACAAATTGTTAAAAGTGGTGTGAAGAATGTAGTTGTTTCTTTAGCAAAAGATGGGGCTATATTTGTTAATGAAAATAAGATTATTCACGCTTTAGCGCCTAATGTTGAAGTTAAAAGTAAAGTTGGCGCAGGAGATTCTATGGTGGCCGGGCTAATTTATGCCCTGCATCGTAATATGTCAGAAGAAGATACCATAATTTATGGTATTGCTTTTGGAACTGCGGCAGTTTTGACTCCTGGTACAGAATTGGCTTATAAGTCAGATGTAGAAAAATTGATGGGAAACATAGAAATTGCTTCAATTGAAGAGAATAATTATGTTTAGCATTGTGGTTTGTATCAATATAATGTTTAGTGTTTGCCTAGAAAATGTTTGAATACACTAATAATATAGTATGTCATTGCGAGCACCGAAGGTGCGTGGCAATCTATCTGGTGAACATTGGAAAAATTACCACGGTGACACAGTCACCTTTTTAAATTCATCAATCTTAGTATTAAAACTATGATTATAGCCTTTAATGGTGCAGCTTTGCCGCTTCCTCGTAATGACGGCGATTTTTTAAATTTTATAAATACTGAAAACTGCAAATATTACCAATCATTAAATATTATTCTAATCAAGCACCTTTTTTAATTCAATTATAGCAAGCTTTTTGTCGATTTAACAATTCGGTTTAAGGAGGTAACAAAAAATACTTACGCATAAAGTGATATTGTCATTGCGAGGAGGGCTGAAAGCCCGACGTGGCAATCCAAATTATAGCATTATTTAATGGATTGCTTCGCTTCGCTCGCAATGACAGATTTGCGTTTTAAAATACGCAATAATTTTTTGTTTGTTCCTTAATTATAATCCTCTAGATAATTCACCTTTGAGTATTTCCGGATGGGTTATAGCGTATTGAATTGATTCAATTAACTGGTTTTTATTTCTGGCAAGATTATTTGATTCTAAAGGCAGATAATTTGAGGCATGATTGGATCTGAATATGCATTTATGTAAGTCATCATCAAGATTTTCCAGAATAATTTTTAATTCTTCCAGTATTTCAAGTCTATTCATTGGTTTAAATTCACCATATTCTGCTTTTTCGTTTAATACAGTTCCTGGTGGTAACATTAAGGTTAAAGCTGATATGTACCAAGGAACTCTGGTGGGCGGCTTTATTTTATTTATTAATTTTGCTGTTGAAATGGCATGATTTTTGCTTGCATTTTGGTCATTTCCGGCAAGTCCCAGAATAATTGTTGCTGATAAAGTTATTCCTGCTTTATAAAGTTTATGTATAGCTTCTATTATTTCGTCACTGGTTACTTTTTTATTTATTTGTGTGAGAAGGTGATCGTCTCCTGTTTCTATTCCAAGATAGACGATTTTTATTCCGGATCGGGCTATTTCTTTTAATTCCTCATCAGACTTAATTAGAATGTCTTTGGCATGAGCATAAGCCCCAATACGCATTAAATTAGGATGTATCTCATAGCTGTACTTCGCTATTTCAATTAAAGAATCAGGCTTCATTATGAAGGCATTGCCATCAAGAAGAAACATTTTTCTGACGGCATTACCATAAAGAATATGGGCATTGAAAATATCGTGTTTAATATGTTCAACAGGTCGAATGAGAAACTTTTTTCCTTCATTTCCAAGACAAAAATCACAATTATAGGCACATCCTTCAGTCGCTTGTATTAGAAGAGAATTTGCCTCACTTGGTGGGCGATATATTGGTTCTTTGTAATATATTAATCTCATAATTATTCAAACATTAATTTATAGAGTTTAGCCAGCACATAAAATCTTCTGTTTTAGAAAAGATTTTATCAGGATTATGGGTTATTAAAGAACTATGATCCGTTGTACTTGCCCAGCTAACAGCAATTGGTGAAATACCGGCATCTCTTGATTCAGTAATGTCAGTTATAGCATCTCCTACGTATGCCACGTTCTCTTTTTTTATTTGCCAGTTTGATAATATTCTTTTTATTCCTTCGGATTTTATTAAACCTTCTGATGATCCTATTTCTACAAATTCAAAATAATGTCCAATATTAAGATATTTTAGTGTAATATCAGCTGAACCACGACCTTTTCCTGTAACCATGGCAAGCTTAATACCTTTATTTTTAGCATATTCCAATATTTCAATTATTCCATCAAAAAGTTTTGAGTATGGATGATGGTTATTTTCATAAATTTCCAGGAAAGTATTAAGGCATTCATCGTATTTATCCGGAAGAACCTTTTTTATAATTCCTTCTTCTGACAAACCAAAATACTTTGTTATTTCATTATCACTGAATTCTCTTCCTGTAACCTGCTCAAAAGTTAATTGAAATGATTTTAAGCAGTGAGGAAGAGTATCTGCTAATGTTCCGTCAAGGTCAAATATTAATCCTTCTAATTTTTTCATAATTTTTCGTCTTTATTTATTCTGCCATCTGCTGAGTTTTGGAATAAACATACCAGCCATCATTTTGGCCTGAAATCCTGGCATGCCTAATTTTTCTGTCATAATGCCTGAAACTTTATCGATCATTTGATTAAGAGTTATATCTGGAGCTGTAAATTCGCCATTTTGAAAGCAATAATGACAGTATAGATCACTCTTACTTTCATCATTGTTTGTGCCATACTCAGCCTGATCCATTGGGATTCCACAACTTTGGCAAAACGGACCTTTAGGTATGTTAAACATTTTTTCTCCTCACACTAAATTAGAAATGCTAATTACTTACAATATATTAGCTACAGTTAAATGTTTCAATAGTATTTTAAGTTTCTGTACAAGTATAGTCAGATTTTTGGTTTTGTTCAAATTGCTACTTAAATAATCTTGGATGTCGCGACGTGCTTCGCATTGTCATTGCGAGCCATGAATCGTGACTTTAAGAAATAATCATACTTGCGTGGCAATCTATAAGCAGAAATTAGTTAACTTCAGTCGCTGGTTAATTTGAGTTGGTTTTTATATTGGTGTTCTCTTAAAAAGCTATGATGGATTTATTACAGAGGAAAGCTCCCAGCCTTCATAATCATTAACAAAGTACTTGATTAGCTAATAATTACTTTACGGCTTGCTCAATGCTTTCTTATTAGTTTAATTGCATCAGATAACAGTATTGTTTCATCTTTTTAATTATCTTGCATTCTTTATTTTGCTTTATTAAAATATCTTTTTGGGGGTCTTATGCTAAAAAAAGATTTTTATATAATCTTACTAATATTGAGTTTATGTTTTAATCAGGCTGTATTAGGAAAAGATATTTCAACAAAAGAGTCTCGGGATTTATCGCCAATAGAAGTTTTAAAATCTGAGCCTGAAAACCTCACTGAAAATAATAATTTAAATGAGTCGATTAGCAGGTTAGAATGTGGTACATCAATGTTTGAGATGGTGCCTTTGGAGGAGGTGCAGCTTGATGTTACAGGAATTCAGTTTAATAATAGATTAAATTATCATTTAAATAATAGGCCTATTGTAAAAAGCAGTTTGTCGGATAAACAAAAAAACTTATTCTCAGCAAATGTTAATTCTAATTCTAGTAATACAATATATTTGGGGCAAACTAAAATATTAGTTGGGCCAAAAGAAGCCAGATCCAAAGTTTTTTTAAATGCAGTCAATAAGTCTCAAGCTGCAAAAAATAAATCATCTGATGATTTGAGTATGAAAATTGGTTGGGACTGGGAATTTTTAGATTATTCTTTAAATGCAGCTAATCAGGAAGATAAGCTCACAGGAGATGGAAAACTTACGACAGGAGGTCAAGTTGCTATAAAACCTTTGTATAAATATCCTGAATTAGGCAACCTTGAGATTGGCGGAGGATATAATACCGATCCTAACAGTGTTATAAAACAAAATGCATATAGCTTTTTTACAGGCTATAAGGCTGGAAAATATGCTATTAAAGGGGGATATTCAAGAGAAGACAATTATGGATCGAAAAAAGGGTTTTCAGATAATTGGTTTGTGAGTAATGCCCTTTCTCTGACAGATAATATTAATATAATTGCAAGGCATAATGAGCTTGATTTTAGACAAAGATTGGAAAATGATCTTGTTTTTGAATATTCAGTAAAAGAAGTCCCGTTTTTAAGGATTAGCAACTTGAGAATTCAGATAAATGCCTCTTATATCCAGCATATAATCTTAGATGATACACAAAGAGCCGGAATGTATATTAAATATTCTTTTTAGATCATTATGAATCCATATAGTTCCTTGATTAGTTTAGCTTAAGTCGTTAATTATTTTAGAGAAATAGTAGTATTCCATTATGATATACTTAAGAAATAGATGTGGGAGTGAGAAATATTGGATAAAGAAAGCAAAATAAATGTTATTTCTCTGATAATTATTGTTGGGTTCGTATTATCTGTTTTTTATCATTACATATTGGGCACGTATTTAAATCTGAATTATCCGTTTAACACATTTTTATTTATTCCAGGCGATAAATTTATGGACTTTTTTAACGTATATAATTTGTCGAAAGACTTGAATCCATATTGCCAGACATTTATGTATGTAAATTATTTTCCATTCGCATATTTTGTAATTTATTTATTTACTCTAATATCTGCCAAGATCTCGTTTTTGTTTATGATCATTGCTTTTATTCTTTTTTTCGTGTATTTCAACTATAAAAATTTAAAATTTCAATGTCCGTCTTTTAACAAGATAACTTTGATAAAATATGTTTTTATTTTCTCTTTTATGACATATCCTTTTTTGCTTGCTATAGATAGAGCAAATTTTGAGCTTGTATTATTTATATTTTTAGCATTATTTACTTATTTTTATGTAAAAAAAGATTTCTCTAAAAGTATTATATTTTTATCTTTTGCCATTGCTATGAAACTTTATCCCATTACACTTTTAGTTTTATTTTTCTCAGATAAAAAGTATAAAGAGATATTTTATACTCTTTTATTAACTTTATTTATTAGTTTAATAAGTCTGGTAATTCTAAAAGGTAGTGCATTTTCAAATATAATTTGTCTATTAAAATGGATGACTACTGTGGTAATGGATTATGCAATAGGCAATTGGGGTTTGGGATATTCCTCTAGTTTGTATGGAATATTAAAACTCTTAATATTCAAGATGCATAGCGTAATTACGATTAATACCATATCAGGAATTTTACCTGTTATTGTATTTAAACTTGAAAATAGCTTAGACGTTAATGTTTTAATCAAGGCTTATAAGATATATTCTATAGTAGTAATAGCTTTATTTTCATTAATTGCAGCTTATGTAGCCTTTGTAGAAAAGCAGCTCTGGAAAAAGATAGCATTATTGCTTCTTTCAGCGATACTTTTTACTCCAATCTCTGGAGATTATAAGTTATTACATTTATTTATTCCATTATGGTTATTTTGGGATAGTAAGGACTTATCAAAGTTTGATATGTTTTATGCAGTGTCTTTTGGCTTATTATTAATTCCTAAAGATTATTTATATATTTATATTTTAGGGGAACTATATAATATAAATATTCTATTAAATCCAATAATAATGACTTTGATGGTATTTGTTATTATCTGGCAGGGAATAACAAATAGAAATAAGCAAGTGCTAGAAGTCAATTAAATGTTTTTTCTATAAATCCATAAATGGCAGAAAGTCTCAAAAATATTGAGGTTTCTTTCAATACGGAATCTAAGAATAGTTCCTAGGACAAAGAAAGCAAAATGTAGAGGTCTAAATTTTACGTGTTTAGCTAAAAATATTAAAAGATTTCTAAGTTTTGGATATTGAATTGCAAGAGATGAAACTTTCTGGATCCTCTCAATTGTATCTTTGTCTTTTATACTTAAGACAGAATTTGTCGCAAAAGATACCGGCATATCTTTAAAAGAGTAATCTGGTTTTAGAATTCCCATTTCAATGCATTTATTTGCAAGATCTGTTTTCGGAAAAGGCATTAAAATTGCTGATAAGGTAAAAGCTGTTCCCATTTTTATATTTAAATCAATAGTTTTTATAGCATCTTCGACTGTTTCATTTGGTAAACAGAACATATTAGATGTTTGTAAGAGAATACCAGCTTTTCTGAGTAATTTTCCTGCTCTTATAAAGTCTTCATCTGTAATATTTTTATTGAGAATTTCTTTTCTTATTTCTGGATTTCCTGTCTCAACTCCACAAGAAACACAGGTGCATCCACCGTCTGCAAGATATTGTACAATTTCTTCATCAAGTCTATCAGCTCGAGCAGTGCAGAAAAAGGGAATCCCTATAATTGTTTTATATTTTTGAGAAAATTCTTTCAACCATTCTTTATTCCAGGTGAAAAGATCATCAGCTATAAATACGAATTTCATATCGTAATTATCTTTTACGTATTTTATCTCTGAAATGAAGTGATCAACTGGTTTCTGTCTTACATAAGGGCCTGTACCTTTAAATACTCTTTGTAAATACTTATTTGAACAAAAAGTGCAGGTATATGGACAGCCTCTTGAGCTGTTAAATACTTTAAAAGGTATTTCTCTAAGGATTTTATAGTGATCAAAATATATTTTTCTGTTATCTGTAAAATCATCTAAGGAAATAAGATTATTTAAAGGATTTTTATGAATTTCACCATCTTTTTTGTAAGCTATTCCATTAACTTCATCAATTGTTTTTTCTTTTTTCAGATATTCTAAAAGCTGGAGGATTGTAGCTTCACCTTCTCCGTAACAGACATAGTCAACTTCTGGAATTGAGGCTATATCTTCAGGGTACAGTATTGAGTGTACACCTCCTACTAATATTGGTATATCTGGAAAATTGCTTTTGATTGGCTTTATTATCTCAGTAAACCAGGAATGATCGGTTGACATTAGAGAAAAGCATATTACATCTGGATTTTCTTCTTCTATTTTCTTAATTAAGTCTTTTCTATCGATCAAATTATCAATAAGTACAGAACTTTCATGTTGATATTTTTGTAAATAACCTGTTATTGATATAATACCCAAGTAAGCAAAAACATATTTCTGTATAAATAAGACTTTCATCGTTTACACCACATTTTATTCAAAACCCAGAAGCTTTCTCCACATATTTACCAGTATAGCACCAACCAGCATAGATTTTCCGATTAAAATATATTTATTATCCTGTTTTTTTATTTGTTTTAAGTCAATAAGCCTTTTGAGTCTTGTTTTGACCATAAAATCAGGCTTATAATGCTTTGTTAATTCTTCAATTACTATGTGTTTTTTATGTTTTATTTCGAGGAGAATCTTTATTCTCCTTGCTGTTTCACTCAGGTTAAAGAAGTGAAAATATGAATATGCAAGAGAATTATAAATAATAAATGTATATATTAAGCTGGATAAGTCTTTATTCAAAAGATAAACCCCTAAAAGTAATGGGATATTTAAAAATAACATACTTAAAACCAGAGATAATTGGTTTGATATGTCTAATTTGTATAAATGAATTATACGTATGAATAAAATATGAAAAATCATAAGCATTAATGGCGATATTGCAAGTATTATTAATGTTAAGTAATTCTCAGCCATATTTCTCTTAACCTTCTCCCTGACTTAGTCCGTAAAGCTTGCGGTAAAAATAAAAAGTTGTAGATAGTATTTTACCTTTATTTTTCAGGTAAAGCTTACCATCTTCTTCAAGTACAAAGCCTTCGACAATGAGATCATCAATTCGATCTTGTACCAGATTATTGAGATTAAAGATATTCATTATTTCTTCTTCCGTTAATCCTTTGGATTTGGCTTTACCGATAAGATGGATTATTTGTAAAGACGGTGCATTTGCTTGTGCTGGAGGATAAGTTTGAATATATGCACAGGCAAGGGCTAAATATAACAAAGAAGTTTTTAAAAGTTCTGTAAAATTAAATAATTTTCCTTGTATGGATAGGACGAATAACCCAATAAATATAATAAAAGGTATTACAAGAAAAATTGCAAATATTGAACTCATATGCTTTTTAGGCTTAATTAATCGCCATATTGCTATATGAATAATTAAAATAATAAGGAAAAATGAAATTCCATAGAAAATTGATTCTAAGTACATAATTTACACACCATATAAAATATAGAATTACTTATCCAGACATTCTGGTTTATAGTATCACATAATTAACCCCAATCGCTAATTAATTTTATTAAAAAATTCTCAAAACACCCACCCACAACCACCCATAGGTAACAAAGAGGCTTCGCCTCTTTGGGGATTCTCTATAATTTTTGAGAATTTTTACTCAATATTCATGCTGGTTTTAGCTAACTAGCTATTCAGGTTAATTATAATATGAAGTGAGAGATGAGTAAAATGAGATTATTAGTTATAAATTACGGCTTTTGAGCTATAACAATAATTGATACCCCAAACGGAAGCTTTGAATCTCTAATAAAGAACCTCTCACTAGACATTATGCAGGTAAGGATATTATTTACAGCTTTAGGTGGTGTGAAAAGATCGCTTTTATCTTTTAACGTTGGTGTTTTGCTTTTTATAATTCTTACAAGTGCAATTAATGGGAATAGCCATGTATTAAAATAGCTTGCACATTTAATTTGGAAGCTATTTTTCTTGACTTTCCCAATTAGTTCATTTAATGAGTATCTTCTTTTATGATGATTTACTGTATCATGGTTACTCCATAAAAAATTAAAAGCTGGAACCGTTATTATTAAATGTCCACCCGATTTTAATTTTGAAAAAAGTGTTTGCAAAGAAGATAAATCATCATCAATGTGTTCGAGTACATCAAGTAAAAAAATTGCATCAAAATTATTTTCTTGAACAGGTATATTGTAGGGTAAGTCGCCTTGAGAAATATTAATAGATGCATATTTTTGTCTGGCTATCCCTAGAGCATATGAATCTGACTCTATTCCGGAAATATTTTTACTGTAATTACAAATTAAGTCAAAGTTTCCACCTGTTCCGCATCCAACATCAAGAATCTGTGCATCAGCAGGAAATTTGCCAATATATTTTTCAATTGCAGTCTCTATTATTTTACGTCTGCTAATATGCCACCAATTATTATCTTCTAATTCTGCATTTTTTTGAAGAATCTTCTCTTCCACTTCACTTCTCCAACTGTAAAAATCTAGAATTCATCTATTTATTTTCTTGCTTTTATTGTAAAACAAAATTTATTTATGGATGAATTTAATTTATATTCAAGATATCAACTCAATAATCTATTTGAATTATAATTTATTATAAGATGATACTTTATAATTTTAGTTGGTATAATCAAAGTACAAGATCATTTGAATCAAATAACTATATTGATAAATAAGTAGGTTTATGGAGAGGGGAATAAGTAGTGAATAAGCTACAAGACAAAATTGTTTTGGATGGACATAAAGTTTTATGGCATAAAGAGAGAGTTGAAGCCTGGTTAAGAGGTGAGAGAATAGCTCCAATTACTATAGATTGCGCTCTCACTAGAGCTTGTTCATATAAATGTATTTATTGCTACGGTACTTTGCAACAGAATGAAGGTTATAACCTATCTAAAGATGTAATTTTTAGATTTCTGGATGATGCTGCTGAGATTGGGGTTAAGGCTATCAGCTTTGTAAGTGATGGAGAAAGTGCACATTCTCCTCATGTATATGATGCTATTTTGCACGGAAAAGCTAATGGACTTGATATGGCAATAGGTACAAATGGTTATCCTATAAAGGATGAAAGATTAGAGGAAATTTTACCAGCTTTAAGTTATTTTCGTTTCAATATTTCAGCAGGAACCCCTGAAAGATACGCACATATTCATGGAGTGGATGTAAAAGCATATCATAAAGTTGTTAATACAATCAGGAAAGCTGTTGAAATCAAAGAAAAGCAAAAGCTGGATGTAACTATAGGCCTGCAAATGGTTCTATTACCCCAATTTGCCAATGATATAATGCCGTTGGTTCAACTAGGTAAAGAATTGGGTGTCGATTATTTAGTTATTAAACATTGCTCAGATGACGAAGATGGTTCTCTGGGTGTTGAATATGACAAATATGATGAGCTTTTTAGTCTTCTTAAAGAGGCTGAAGAATATTCAGACGAAAATTATCTTGTAAAAGCAAAATGGTCAAAAATTTTGAGCAAAGGTAAAAGAGAGTATTCAAAGTGCTTTGGGGCTCCATTTATAATTCAGATGTCTGGTTCAGGCCTTGTTGCTCCTTGTGGCATGCTTTTTAACAGCAAATATAAAGAAAAATTTCATATAGGAAATATTAAAGAAAAATCTTTTAAAGAAATATGGCAAAGTGAAAGATATTGGGAAGTTATGAATTATATTACTTCCAAGGATTTCGATGCCAGAAAAGATTGTGGAACCTTATGTCTTCAGCATAAAGTAAATGAGTTTTTGTGGGATTTTAAATTAGGCAAAGCGGAGTTATCTGAAACGTCAGGAAATCCACCTATGCACGTTAATTTTATATAATATTATCGGGAGTCGGAAATGTGTAATTCTCAATCAATGAAGATTATTGTAACTGGTGGGGCGGGCTTTATCGGATCACATTTGGTTGATTTGTTACTTGATGAAGGCCACGATGTCACTGTTTTAGATAATTTTTCTACAGGTAGACCTCAAAATCTTCTGCATCATAAAGATAATCCAAACTTAAGATTAATTGAAGCAGATATAGTTGAATATGATAAAATTGCCCCTTATTTTGAGGATATTGATTGGGTATTTCATCTTGCTGCTCTTGCTGATATAGTTCCTTCAATAGAAAAACCTATTAATTATCATAGATCTAATGTTGATGGAACTGTAAATGTGCTTCAGGCTTCTGTAAAACACAACGTTAAACGCTTCTTATATGCGGCATCATCATCTTGCTATGGAATTCCTGATGTCTATCCAACTCCTGAAATTGCCGAAATAAGACCTCAATACCCTTATGCTTTAACAAAAAACATTGCAGAGCAGTATGTAATGCATTGGGGCAAGGTTTATAAACTTCCTGTTGTAGCTTTACGATTATTTAATGTCTATGGTACCAGATCTAGGACTTCAGGAACTTATGGTGCTGTGTTTGGCGTATTTTTAGCTCAAAAGCTTGCTAATAAACCATTCACTGTTGTTGGAGATGGTGCTCAAACTAGAGATTTTACTTATGTCACTGATGTTGCAGATGCATTTTTTACAGCTGCAAAGTCGGATATAGTAAATGAGGTTATGAACGTCGGTAGTGATGATACATATAGCGTAAACAGAATTGTAGAATTGTTGGATGGGGATGTCGTATATATTCCTAAGAGACCTGGTGAACCTGATTGTACTTATGCTGATATTTCAAAAATTAAGAAAAGTCTAAACTGGACGCCAAAGGTATCCATTGAAGAAGGTGTGAGAAGGATATTAGAAAACATTGATTACTGGAAGGAAGCCCCTGTATGGGATAAAGATTCTATACAAGAAGCTACAAAGACTTGGTTTAAGTATTTATCCTAGGAAATAATATGAATAAGGCTATTTTTTTTGATAGGGATGGCGTTTTAAACGTTGATAATGATTATATTACAGATATTAATGAAATAAATTTATATGATTATGCTGCTGATATCATTGCATATTGTCGTAATCTGGGGTTTAAAATATTTGTAATTACCAATCAACCTGTAGTTGCTCGAGGATTGATTCAGGAAGAAGATTTAATTAAGTTGAATCAGGAATTTCAGCAATTAATCTTAAATCAGAATAAAAATGCTAAAATTGATAAAATCTATTATTGCCCTCATCATCCTGATGCAAATATCTCTGAATATCGTATGGCCTGTAATTGCAGGAAACCTAAGCATGGTATGTTATTGGAGGCACAGAAAGAGTTTAATATAGATTTTAACAGCAGTTTTATGGTTGGTGATAGATTTTCTGACATAATTGCCGGTTATTTGGCTGGTTGTAAAACAATTCAGTGTTTGACAGGTAAACATACTGAAAAAATGATTCAGACTGACCTTAATATCTCGGATAATATAGCTCCTGACTTTGTTGTCAATAATATTTCTGAACTAAAGGAGATATTAAGATGACTCAGGCAATGATTTTATGCGCCGGTTTTGGTACCAGGTTGAATGAATTAACTAAAAATACTCCTAAACCAATGCTTAAAATTGGAGATAAGCCAATTTTGGAGCATACCATAATTAATTTAAAGAAATCTGGCATAAATAGAATAATCATAAATCTTCATTACCTTGCAGATCAGATAACTTCTTATTTTGGAGACGGTAGAAAATGGGGAGTGGAAATTGTTTATAGCTATGAAGATGTTCCATTGGGAACAGCAGGTGCTGTTAAGAAAGTTGAAAATATTTTATCGGAGTCAGAGAACTTTCTTGTTCTTTATGGGGATATAGTGACAAATCAAGATTATAGAGAATTAATGGATTTTCATAAATCTAAAAAAGATGCTATTGCTTCAATTATTGTTCATGAAAGGATTAAATCCAACAGTATTGTTGAAATGGATGATGATAATAAGGTAGTAAAATTTTTAGAAAGACCTTCTGAAAATGAAATAAAAGATAAAAAGCAAAATTGGGTTAATTCAGGATTATATTGCTTCAATAAAGAAATATTAAGCATAATTCCTGAAGGCAAGAGTGACTTTCCAAAAGATGTCTTTTCTAAACTGGTAGAGCTAAATGCATTATATGGTTTCCCCTTAACAGGATATCGTTGTGCAATAGACTCTTCAGAAAGATATTTTATGGTAAGATTAAATTATGATAAAGGGCTAATATTTGATACAAGAAACCTGAGTGAGAAATGGCATTAAAGAATAAAATAGAGCATCATATAAATAATTTTTTTGAAATAGTAAAAAATGCAGAAGTTACCATTAATGATGATAAAGTTAGTCAGGAAGAATGGTTTTTTAGAGTTATAACTTGTTTAAATGAGCTAAGAAAAACAGGGAAAAATCTTTATTTTCTCGGAAATGGTGCCAGTGCTTCAATAGCTGCACACTTTGCTGCTGACTTTACAAAAAATGCTTCAATTTCATCTTTTACGCCTACAGAGGGCGCATTACTAACCTGTTTTAGTAATGATTATTCTTATGAAGAAGCTTATATGCAAATATTAAATAAGGTAATGAGAAATGGAGACGGTCTGATTGCAATAAGCAGCTCAGGTGCGTCAAAAAATGTTGTAAATGCTGCTAAATATGTTAAAGAAAATTTTGATAACAGCCCGGTAATTACTTTTACTGCGTTTAAAGAAGATAATTCTCTAAGAAAACTTGGAGATTATAATCTTTATTTGAATTCTGGTGAATATAGCTTTGCAGAATCAGGGCATGCTTATTATCTCCATTTACTGACAGACCTTTTTTGTAATCAGGAAATGGAAAGATTGTCAGAAGTTGTATCTGTCTTATTAAGGACGGTTGATTAGATAATAGTTGGGGTCGTGTATGGCTGAGGATTATAGAATAGATAATCATAAATTAATTTTTCATCCTCAAAGAGTTGCTCAATGGGAGCAAGGTCATAATAATTGGGAAGAGGCTAAAAAGATTTATCCAATATATCTTGAGATATCTCCTGTAGGATATTGTAATCACAGGTGTGTGTTTTGTGCAAAAGATTATATTGGATATAAACACAGGAAAATTCCATATGAAATCCTAAAAAATAGAATATCTGAAATGGCTGAACTTGGCGTTAAAAGTATTATGTTTGCAGGTGAAGGAGAATCAACTTTATATAAAGAACTTCCTGAACTTATTGAGCAATGTACAAAAGTTGGAATTGATACAGCTTTAACTACCAATATAGTTCCTTTTACTGAAAAAACTACCAATGTTTATGTTAAACACTGCAAATGGATTAAAGTAAGTATAAATGCAGGAAATGCTGAAACATATGCAAAAATCCATGGTACAAGTGAGAAAGATTTTGATATAGCTATAAATAATATGAAATTAGCAAGTTCCATAAAAAAAGAAAAGAATTATTCTTGTACACTTGGAGCTCAAATGCTTTTATTGCCTGATAATTTTGATACAGCTCTTGAATTAGCAAAAGAAGTACAGAATTTAGGCTTTGATTATTTGGTTATTAAGCCATATTCTCAGCATTTATCTAGTGTTACTCATACTTATGAGAATATTGATTATTCTAAATATGTATATCTTGAAAGAAAACTTCAATCCTTTAATTCAGATGATTTCAAGGTTATTTTTAGAAGTCATACAATTAATAAGCTATTAAATGATCAGGAGAGATATTCCAGATGTAATGCTGTTCCATTTTTCTGGGGATATATTATGGCTAATGGTGAAGTTTACGGATGTAGCTCCTTCCTGGAAAATGAGAAATTCTGTTATGGTAATATAAATGAGAAAAGCTTTCAGGATGTCTGGGAAGGGGATAAAAGAAAAGAATCTTATGAATTTATTAGAAATAAAATGAATGCGCAAAATTGCAGAGAAAATTGTCGTATGGATGAGATAAATAGATATTTATGGGAATTGGATCATCCTGGTGCACATGTGAATTTTATATAACGGGAATTTAGATGGATATTAATCAAAAAATAGTAAATATTGATCAATTAAAGGAATATGTCCAGGAGCAAAAAGCTCAAAATCAGGAGATAGTTCTTTGTCAAGGGCATTTTAATACTATTCATCCAGGGCATTTAAGATTTCTTGAATTTGCAAAACAGCAAGGTGATTGTTTAATTGTAGCTGTTCAGGGATATAATTGGCTTGAAGACAAAAATAAAGGTGTATTTTTTGATACTGAAGAGCGTGCAAGAGGCGTAGCTTCTTTACAAAAGGTAGATAAAGTAGTTATATTTAATGATTTTTCAATTTTAGATGTAATAAAAGCTATTGAGCCTGATATATATGTTAGAGGTGAGGAGTTTAGTAAATATTTACGGGCTATTCAGGATGAGATTGATCTGATTAAAAAATTAAAAGGGAAGGTAGTCTTTAGCTCTGGTCAGGTCGAATACAGTACTTCAGATTTTTTAGATAATAATCTCTTTGATTTAATGGAGAGAAATAAGCATCAATTAAATAAAGCTATTGAAAAGCAGAAAATCTCAAAAGATAAGTTAGTAGAATATTTTAATTCTTTTAGGAATTTAAGAATTCTTGTTATTGGAGATAGTATTGTTGATCAGTATGTTGTCTGTGATGCATTAGGTATGAGTGCAGAAGCTCCAATTATTAACATTAGAGAATTGGAAAGTAAAGATTATGTTGGGGGAGCGGCTGTAATTGCAAGGCATATTAAAGCGTTAGGCGCAAATTGCTATTTTGCTTCAGTTATTGGTAATGATTTATCTGGTAAATTTGTAAAGGATGAATTGGCAAAAGATGGAATTACAACAAAACTAGTTATAGATAAAGAACGAGAAACAACCTTCAAAATTAGATATATGGTTGGAAAGCAGAAAGTTCTCAGAGTTTCAAGATTAAAAGAGCATTATATTAATGAAAAGCTTGAAAGCTCATTAATAAACTATGTTAAGACATTGGTAAATGATCTTGATGGTATAATTATAAGTGATTTTGCTTATGGTGTAATTACGCCTCGCTTAATAAATGAAATATCTCAACTTGCTAAAGTCCATAATATAAGATTATTTGGGGATTCTCAAAGTAGCAGTCAAGTTGGAGATATTGGGAAATTTATGGATTATGAGCTCATAACTCCAACTGAAAGAGAAGCAAGATTAGCTCTAAATGATAAATATAATGGTTTAGAGAAGATAGGAATGACACTTTTAGAAAAGCTTCAACTTAAAAATCTTGTGGTTACTCTTGGTGAAAATGGCTTGGTTTCTTATCAAAAGATTTCAAATGGGAGTACAACACTTGTAAAATCTCAGCATTTTCCTGCTTTAAATGTGAATCCTGTTGATGTAATGGGAGCTGGAGACTCATTGCTCTCCGGGTTATCTCTTGCTATGTGTGCTGGTGCTAATTTAATGGAATCCTCTGTTATAGCATCAGGAATATCATCTATTGCTGTAGGTAAGGTGGGAAATGTTCCCGTAAAATCTGATGAACTTGAAAAGTGGTTAAATGATCTTACTAGTTAGGTAAAAAAATAGGGTATTTTATGGAAACAGTCAAAAATGATACTGCATATACAGCAAATGAAATAAGAAAAGTCCTCATAAAAATGCATCAAAAGGGGCCACATATAGGTCCTGCATTATCTGTCGTAGACATAATAACAGTTCTGTATTTTGATATTATGAATATTCCTACGCCGGATGATCCTGATAGGGATAGATTTATTTTAAGTAAAGGGCATGCTTCAACTGTATTATATACAACTTTAGCTTTTAAGGGATTTTTTGATAAATTATTACTTGAAGGATATCTAACAGATAATAGTGTCCTTTTTGGTCATCCAAAAAGGGGTGCATTACCAGGTATTGAAGCTTCAACCGGATCCCTTGGGCAAGGTTTATCTCTTGGTGTCGGTATTGCTCTTGCTGCCAAAACTGATAATAAAAAATATCGTACTTATGTGGTTATTGGTGATGGTGAATGTCAGGAAGGGCAAATTTGGGAAGCCGCTATGCTGGCTTCAAAATTAAAATTGGATAATCTGGTTGTAGTTATTGATGCCAATAACTTGCAAGGATATGATAGAGTTGAAAATATACAACCTATAAGTACTTTTAAAGCAAAAT
The DNA here is from genome assembly GCA_001784615.1 of Candidatus Melainabacteria bacterium RIFOXYA2_FULL_32_9. Classification (NCBI taxonomy): domain Bacteria; kingdom Bacillati; phylum Candidatus Melainabacteria; species Candidatus Melainabacteria bacterium RIFOXYA2_FULL_32_9. Next base: position 6,519 of record MFRQ01000162.1, on the reverse strand, counting down.
GGGAAGCGTTTGGCTGGTCTGTAAAAGAAACAGATGGCCATGATGTAAATAAACTAAAAGAAGCATTACAGGAGAGTCCTTTTGAATCAGGAAAGCCTTCTATAGTTATAGCTCGTACTATGAAAGGTAAAGGGATTTCTGAGTTTGAAGATGATTTAAAATGGCACTATTTCCTTGTGCCGCAGGATAAGGTTAGTTCATATCTTGAAGAGTTGGAAGATTAAATTATGAGAGACGCATTTACAAGAAATTTAAAAGAACTTTTTCATAAAGATGAAAACATGTTTTTTATAACTTCTGATACAGGATATAAGGTTCTTGATGAGTTTCAGGAGACTTTTCCTGATAGATATCTTAATATCGGAATATCAGAAGCTAATATGATTGGTGTTGCAGCAGGATTGGCATTAAGTGGAAAAAAAGTTTTCACATATGCTATAGCTCCATTTATTACGCTGAGATGTTTCGAGCAAATAAGAGTTAACTTATGCTTTCAAAACCTTCCGGTCTTTCTTGTTGGTATTGGAGGAGGTCTGACATATGGAGCGGGTGGTGCAACGCATCACACAATAGAAGATATTGCTGTTTTAAACAGTTTACCTAATATGACTATTATTTGCCCTGGCGATCCAGTTGAAGTTGAATTAGCAATGCAGAAAATGTCTGAAGTGCAGGGGCCTGTATATTTGCGTTTAGGTAAAAGTGGCGAGAAAGTTATACATCAGCAATCTCCAAAATTTGAAATCGGTAAAGGTATTAAGGTTTTACAGGGAAATGATGTTGCAATTATTACAACCGGTAATATGCTTGAAACAGGATATACGGTATGTGAAATGCTAACACATCAAGGATTAAATCCTGGCTTAATAAGCATGCATACTGTTAAGCCTATTGATAAAAATTTAATTGAAGAAACTGCCAAACAATATAAACTTATAGTTACTATAGAAGAGCATAATGTCATTGGTGGCTTGGGAAGTAGTGTTTCTGATGTAATTACCGAAAGAGACCTGAATGTACGTTTTAAAAAATTTGGAATTCCTGATAGATATGTAGATGTAGTAGGAAGTCAGGAATTTTTAAGAGCACAGTTTGGATTAAAGCCGGAACAAATTTCTGCAGACATTCTGAATTATCTGAAAGGTAAAGTTTATGAAAAAGCGAACTGAATTAGATCGAATATGGGATAGAGCAAGAATATTATATTATATGCTTTCAATAAGGGCTTTTAATAAAAAGCCGTATCCTTTTTATGTCAATTTAGTAATTAATAGTAGATGTAATTTGAGATGTGCTTATTGTTTTGGCCATTATACAGATAGACAGACTCCTGATTGGAAATTGGAAGACATTAAAGCTCTCGTTGATGATCTACATAAGCGTGGAACACGTTATATACTTATTCAGGGAGGAGAGCCTCTTCTTCACAAAGATCTAGGTGGGATTTTTGAATATATTCATAAAAAAGGAATTGTTACAGCTATATCTACTAATGGTCAATTCCCAGATAGATTAAGGAAAATATCTGAAATTGGATTGCTGGATAATATATGTTTTTCTCTCGATGGAAATAGGGAAGGAAATGATATTATCAGAGGGCAAGGTACCTTTGATAAGGTGATGGAGTCAATAAAGGTTGTAAAAGAGCTTTATAATACCCCTATTAGAATAAATTCCACCATAACAAAGTATGTAATTGATGATCTTGATTTTATGGCAGAATTTGTCAAGGAAAATAAGATAGAATGGGGAATAAATTATCTGTTTAAAGGTGATGAGGTTTTAGGAGAAGAGGATTTATCTCCTACAACTGAGGCAATTACTGAATATCAACATAAAATTCTTGATTACAAGAAAAAAGGGTATCCTATTTTTACAACATCCAAAATCTTAAAGTATGTATTAAATTGGCCTCTTGATTACAGGCAAAAATTCGCTAGTGAAAAAGATTCCAAGTGTTTACTTGGTGAAAAAGCTATAAAATGTCAGTATGGTATATATGAAATAGTAATAGATGAAGATGGTAGAGTTTATCCTTGTCAAGGCATGCAGGGAGTTTTTGATGCTAAAAATATACATGAAGTTGGATTTGATGAGGCTTTTAATCATCTTGCAACAAAACCCTGTTATACCTGCTATATTCCATCATTGATGAATACTTCAGCAATGATAAATTGGGATTTTGATGTAATTGGAGAGACTGTTTTTGAAACTTTCCGTAATAGATTCATAAAAAGCTAGTGCTTATATAATTAGTCAACAAAGTAGAAGTTTCTTACAGCGTTTGGATCATATAAATTGCCTTCAATCTCAACAATAAACTCTCTGAATCTTTCGCCTTCTTCTCCAAGACCGAGGAATGGTATAAGTCCTAAACCAGGAATTATATCAAGAATTTCTGTTCCTGGAACTATGTCTATGAATGTGCCAATTGAAATATTACCTATTGGGCCTAATAAGCCAGCGATTCTCCTGGATAATCTGCCAAGTATTGTGATGTCAGCATAATTTGTAAGCATGTCCATTTCACCTTCAAGGAAAAGGCTAAGGTTTTCACCTCGTGAAGATAAATTATCAGTTGTTAATATACCATCCAAAGCTGTTAATGTTCCTCCGAGTTCCTCAAAAGTGCCAGTTTCTCTTGGGGCAATAACATCGATTATATTATTGAGAGTTAAACCTGTTATTCCACTTTGGAGAATATTTGCTGCTCTTAGTAGATATTCAAGGGATCCAAGCCTGACAAGCCGTCCGTCAACAATTAAGAAGTCTGCAAATCCATCGGCATTAGCTATTAATTCTTGTCTTGTCCTTCCTCGAGTGCGAAATTCTGCTGTACCTTCTAATGTTCCATAAACTTCGTTTGGTGTGCTTAGGAAAGTGGTGGCCACAGCATTAGCCTGCATGCCATGAACTGCAAGATTACTTATTAATTCAGTTGTTTGTATATTGTATGATAGTCTACCCTCTGCTTGTCCTCCTGATGATTCAAAAGCTATATTTGGCATATTAAGTATCCAGTCAGGCCCAAAGTTAAAACAGGAAGAGAAATTTGTTGTAATTAGATCGCCTATAATTAATTCGTTTGCTACTAATATACCTCTATTAACTACAATAGGAGCTATCTCCTCTTCTTCTCTTGTTATTTGTTCTTCAGGCTGTCTTAATGCCTCTGTTATCTCATCTACATTAAATGAGGATGAATTTATTGACATTTCTTGAATAGTTACAGGCCGAGTAAAATCAGTATCAGCTATTGCTGCTACTCTCATTGGGGAACCGGCTATATTTATGTTGCTGTCAGTTAATATAATATTATCAACGTTAAATTCAAGGTTTGCGTAATCAATAAGTGTTTGTCTTGTTGTAATTAGTACATCATTTAATGCAGCGTTACCAGTCACTTGAGGAGAAAAGACATTGCCTTCAAGCAATGCTCTTGCTGTAAATTCCCCTGATGTAAACAATGCTCTTTGTGTTTGATCTTCTATAACTGGGTTTATTAAGGTAATATCCAGAGGATTTGGGGTTGTTACTATGAAGTTCTCAAAAACAGGTTCTTCTGTTTGTAGTTCATTTATAGTTCCTTGAGCGGCTAATAATCGTTCTAAATTGGTTGCAATATTGGGTAAAGGAGATGCTGAAAGCCCTACATTTGTAATATCGTCTCCTACTGCAATTTCTAGATTTTCTACCTCAATCCTGTTTAGTGTTCCTTCTGCATTTAGACTCGCAACCCTGATCCTGTCTTGAGGTAAACCGATATATTCTCTGTAATATAAAGATGTTCCTATTGGTAAGGTCATTTGAGCCGATAGTCTCCAGTCATCGAGTTGTCCTTGAGCTAGAGCTGTTATGGGAATAGCCCCTTCTGCTACTATGGGTTCTTCTAAATATTGATTTATATATTCATCTATGTCATCTGAGCTCACTCTTGCTGAGGCTAGGAGATCCAATACCGGTTCAGTTCGATAATTATTTATTAATCCATCTAAATAAACGAAAGAATTAGATAAAATAGTGTATAAATTTTCAAGTGTGATTGTTTGAGGTGTGACAATTAAATTTCCTGTACTTACTTCAATGGGTAGATCAGCAGGCTGGTATATTGCAAATGTTTCATTAAAACCAATATTAGCACTGTATGTTTGAGGTAAAAGTCTAATATTAGCGTTAATTTGACCTCTTAAATCTGTAAATTCATCAAGAATCTGTCTGATATCCTGTGTAACAAGGGGTGATTGAGCTACTTGTCTGATTCTATTAAATGGAAGATTTCTAACAATTATATTAAGTTGAGGATTAAGCTGTGCAGGCAGTCCTGTTACTATTCCTGTCAATCTTATTGTAGCCCCTAGTGCTACTCCTCTAATATTTCTGAACGAAATAGCGTTTTGTGTTAGAAAAATCCTTCCTCCTGTTATTCTTGCAGGAAATCCAGCTTGTCTGTGTTGAAAAACTGCATTAATGACATCAAGCTGAAGGGTCTGAAATAACTCTTCATCGATTCTGCCTGCAAGCTTAAGTCTTGTATCAGCAAACCCAGATAGCGAAGTAAAATCTTGAAGCGCATCTTTAGCTGTGACTAAAAAAGGGCTTGTCAGGATTAGTTGTCTTATAGCGAATAGATCTAATCTTGGAGATGATATATTTATATTTACAATTGCTCCTCTAACAGTTCCTTCTGCTGTTATTGGACTTTGAGCAATTCTGCCTCTTAAGCTGTTTAAAAATACTCCTTGTGGGTCAAATCTTAGTTGTCCGACTAAATCTCTTATTGGTTGTGTCAGACCAGCATAGCTGAGAGAAGCTCCTTGAAATATAATATTTCCACTTGCAGCTACAGCTCGTGGCCCCCCAGTTAAATATATTATAACGTCTGCTATGCCGGACGTATTCCTTACATCTCTTAAAATACTTTGCACTTCTACAAGCAGTCGACTATTCTGGATTAATTGGTGTGCTGTGGTAAGATTTAGTTCAGAGAACGTTAATTTGACATTACTAAAGCCATCTAGAGTACTATATCCGTTGGCAATTACTCTGGATTGCTCGATAAATCCTTTAATATTGTCGTAAATAACCCTGTTACCTCTGAATCTTATAAATCCTACCACATCGTGAGCATTTTTTGAAAGGCCTGGATGACTTACCAGAGCATTAATAAAATTTAAATATCCTTGTAGATTAATATTATCAAACGGGCCACTAACATTAATATCGATTTTTCCTCTACCTGATGCAGCAATTTGAGCTACAGGACCAAGTGGAAAGCCGAATATGTCACTGATTGCAAGTAATAATCTTTTACCTTCAGCCAGATCTATAGAATTTGAGATTACATTTAGATTTAATTTATTTAACGAAGGAGTTATGGTTCCTGTAGTTTTTATAAATCCTGTAGGATCAACAAAAGCTCTTGCATCAATAGCGTAAGTTTTGCCTTTGAAATCAACTCTGCCACTACCTTTAGGTATTTTTTTTGAATCTACGATCATTGAAAATTCATTAAATCTTAAGTTGCCGAATAAATCTAAATCTTGGGGTTTACCTTTTATTGCTACATCTACCCATAAATTGCCCTTAACATTATATTTTTGAAGGACAGCTAAAGGTCTTGTAGGTAGATTAAGTCCTTGTGGAAATAGGGAAACCAAGGAGGAAATTCTGGTTCTATCTACATTTAATCTTAAATCCAAAATCCTATTTCTAGTTCTATAGTTATTAATATTACCTTGTAATCTGGCTCTTACATCTTCTCTTCTAATATTTGCATCTCTTAATACCAGACTATCTCTATTAACATTTCCTCTGAGTATAATTTTTGTAGTGTTAGGTAAGTTAAAAATTATTTTGTTTTTTGCAGCAAGATTTCTAAATGTGCTTTCAATAGAGAATGTATTAGGTATTAATCTTGACTTTGTCATATTAATATTGAATTCTAAATCCCCTAAGCCGGATATAGCTGAATATTGATAAGGAGTATATTTGTTTATATAAGGCAGATACATATCAGGATAGATGTTTTTAATTTCACCTTTTAGCGTTAGCTCATTTTCCCAAAGTTTTTGTTCTTCTATGGGAAGTTCTGTGGCAAATATGAAATCAAATATAGTATTTGTTTTATTAGGTACTACAATCTGGCCTTTTGCTGCTACTCTGATGAATTTGTCAGGATCCAGGTCATTTATTCTGATTTTTTGTCCTATAATTGTGTAACTTTGGGCTGGTTCAATGAATTGATCTTTGAAATATAACCTGTAGTTATTAATTATAATATTTGTATTTCTGAAGATAACCTCATATTCTTCGGGTCTTTCCTTTCTTTCCGGAATTAACTGTTCTATATCGAATTTACCGTTTTGTAATCTTGCAAGGTAAAGTGTTGGTCTTTCACTTTTGATTTCTCTGATAACCACTTTTTTTCTGAGTAAAGAAGGTAAGGCTATTTCTATATAAACTGGACCTGTAGATATAAAATCTTTTTGATCAGAATGTTTGATATCAATAGATTTAAAG
>MFRQ01000161.1 GCA_001784615.1 Candidatus Melainabacteria bacterium RIFOXYA2_FULL_32_9 | reverse complement strand
TTTTATTTTTCTTTATTTAACATACAAGCAATTCGAGTTAATTATAATTAAGCATGCTTAATAAAAATTCTTGAGAAAACAAAATTTTTAGTGAATATTATTATTGTTGCTTAAAAATTAGAGGGAGAAGATTCTAATGCCTGAATTGGTTAAAGCTAAGATTAGGGACGTTATTGACTTTCCAAAACCTGGAATAGTTTTTAAAGATATAACTACAGCTATAAAAGACCCTGAAACTTTTAGCAGAATTATTGATTATCTAACTAATGAATATAAAGATGCAGGTATAGATTATGTAGCAGGAATTGAATCAAGAGGATTTATTTTTGGTGCTCCATTAGCATACAAGCTTGGAGCTGGCCTGGTTATAATCAGAAAGCCTGGCAAGTTACCTGCTGCTGTTGAGCAAGTTTCATATGAGCTTGAATACGGTACTGATACTGTAGAAATACACAGTGATGCTATTGAACCTGGTAAAAAAGTTTTGATTATTGATGATTTACTGGCAACAGGTGGAACATCTGGCGCTGCTTGCGAATTAGTAAGGAAAGTCGGTGGTGTTACTGCTGGGATAGCTTTTGTTGTTGAATTATCTTTCTTAAACGGAAGAGAAAAACTTCCTGAAGATATTAAAGTTACCTCAATGGTTCAGTACTAATTGATTTAACAGTTAGCTTTTCAAGAAGCCTAAAAACCTCCTAATTTCTTAATAGGAGGTTTTCCTATGAAGTTTTTTAAAATAATTTAAATTGTTAAATAAGTAAGAAGATTTGGTAATGGTAAAAATTAAAGTGATAATTTTTTCAAAGCCATAATCCTACTAATCGTCGCACTGTCATTGCGAGGCAGCAAAGCTGCACCATTAAACTCTACAATCTTAGTCTTAATTACAGTGATTTATGAGTTATAAAAGGTGACTGTGTCACCAATCCAAATAATATTATACTATCTTTTTTTGGATTGCTTCGTCACTTCATTGCATTTCATTCCTCGCAATGACACTGTATATTGTTGGAAGGATTAATGACATAAATAAGTGCCTTTGGCACCTCGCAATGACACTAGGAAAATTTAATTTCTGAATATGTTCTATATCACTTTGTTTTATAACACTACCCAAATAATTAATGTCTTTTGCTGGTAAAATCTGTTTTTATAACAAAATACAGTCTGACAAGGAATATTAGTATTTCTGTTGCCAAAACCATTAAAGCAACATTATAAACAGTGATTTTAGATAGTACTGCCAGAACAATCAAACCAACAAAATGTAAAACAGAACCAATTATATAACTTAAATTTACGAGATTGGCCTTGCCATATGCTCCTAATAATGGATATCCTATTAAGGTTGCAGGAACTGAAACCATAACAGCAAGTGAAAATACCTTTAATACATTAGCGCTTATTTCAAGACCATCTCCAAAAATAATTGAAATAATCTGATTAGCAAAGATAAAAGTAAATGTACACAGTAAAATATTAAATATACTCGTAGTTAAAACTATCTTTTTAAATAGAGATATCTTTCTTTCTCTTGACATATATGGGTATAAATTATCGCTCAAGGGGTAGTACAGGCTTTTTAATGCAAAATTTAATTTCTCAGCTGTAGCATAATAACCAACTATCTGGTTGCCAGTGAACAACCCCAGAACAAAAGAGTTGTTTGATGTGTATATCATTGTTGAAACTCTTGATAGAAAAAACTGTGTACTGTCTTTTAATGATTGAATAATAGTCTTTATTTTGGGAAGATAAAGATCAATATTATGTTCTTTAAAAATTATTCTAATAGCAAAAGCTCCTGCTACTAGATATCCTAGGGAGTTTATTAACGGGACATAAAAATAATGAGCCGATTGTCTAATAAATACAAATATAGAAATGGTAAAAACAGCTTTTGAAAAAAGGTTTAAAAAAGTAATATATTTCATTTTTTCCATTCCCATAAAAAACCAGGTGGGAAATAGAATATTACCTAGAACCATTCCAAATGTTAGAAAATAAAATAACCAGTCCGATCTGAATTTATCAAAACTAAAAATAATGATAGATAATATGGTAAAACTTATGGTCATAAATAAGATTTTAATTGTCATTACGGAGCAAAAAATCTCTGAGATTTTTTGACTATTATCTCTATTTATCGATACTTCTCTTGTAGCTGATAGATTAAAACCATAATCGGTAAAAACTAAAAAATATCCTATAAAAGCTTGTGCAAAGACATAAAGGCCGAACTTTTCTGCTCCAAGTATTCTTATTAAATATGGCAGAGTTAATAAAGGCAGCACATAGTTGGCTCCCTGTAAGATAAATAAATACAAAAAGTTGGAAAAGAGCCTTCTTTTATCTTCTGATATAAGTATAGATTCAACTTTAGCAAACATAGTTTATATAGTTTACTAAATGCTCTTTTTTCACAATTAGCTTATTTTGCATAATTTAAATGCCAGTGGGAATATAATGCAGGATTAGCTGAAATGGTAAAAGAAGTGTTTAGTTTAAAAATAGTAATGGTGGTCAATTTTGATAAATAATGAATCTAACAATAGACTATAGACAACTGATGGATAAAATTATGTTAGCTCGTTTTATAATCATTATACTTTTGAGAGTATGTAATTGGTGAAAACATTGTGGGAGTGTTAAAAATGAGCGTATACATTGAAAATAAAAGTATTGACAGTAATATTAACGATTCATTACTTTACAAAGCAGAAGATAAAAACATAATTCAATTACAAAAAGCAGATCCATTCTGGATAGCAAGAAATTTTAATTTACAAAAGCGAGATGCAATCCAGTGGACTATAAAAAGAGCTTTTGATATTGTAGCTAGCAGTATAGGTCTTATTGTTGCATCTCCAATTTTCCTGATGTTATCTATATTAATTAAATTGGAATCAAGAGGACCTGTTTTCTATAAAAGTAAAAGAACAGGTTTATACGGCAAAGAATTTTACCTTTATAAGTTTCGAAGCATGAGACAAGATGCAGAGTTATATGAAGATAAAGTAAGAGAACAATTTAAAGAAGATGATAGTATAATGTACAAAATTGAAGATGATCCAAGAATTAGCAGGATTGGGAAATTTATAAGAAAATATAGCCTGGATGAATTGCCTCAATTATTTAATGTAATTAAAGGTGAAATGAGTTTAGTTGGACCACGCGCTCGTGCAACACGAGATCTATGGTTATACAAGAAATGGCATTATATTTTCTTCGCAACAGTTCCAGGGATTACTGGCATGTGGCAAACCAATGGCAGATCAAACTTGAAAGACTTTGATAAGGTTGTAAAATTGGAATATGAATACATTACAAGCTGGAATATTATACTAGATTTTTACTTATTATTAAAAACCATTCCAGCAGTAATTCTTGGTAAAGGAGCAGCATAATAAATGTAACAAAATTTAAAGTTATTTTTAAAAAAATGGCCGTTATGTTCAATTTTGTTGACTTTGGCCATTTTTTTAATTTATAAATCTTTAAAATTAGCAAAAATTTATAATTTTCCAGAGAATGCACCCTAAAAATGACTTATATCAGAGTTTGGCTGGATTATCATCTTGTTGGAAACCCTGTCACAAAATGCCAGATTTGAAAAATTATAACTCACATCAATAATTTTTTTTAAAAATATATGGCACAATAAATTAAACAATTAATTAGGATAACATTCAACCAGATTGCATATTTCACATGCGCGCATAAAGCAAATAGCTTACTATTCATGAATATTAGCAATATTGTAATCCTGAAAGCTACAATTAAACAAAATTATTAGTGTTAATTGTTTAAAACTCAGAGTAAAAACTACGCAAGTGAGGACTGTTAAGTATGAAAGAAAAAGTTATTATTGAGAAGGGAGGAAACTCTATGCGAAAGGTAATTTCCTTTGCAATGGCCTTACTTGTAGGTCTTATGAATTTACCTGCTGCATTTGCAGCTAGTTTTCCATCTCTAACTGTGCCAAACGGTGTAGGTGTAAACATACGTTTTACTGGCGCACCTTCCACTGATTTGGACATGATTAGAGATGCAGGAATCAAGTACATTCGTAGAGACCTGCATTGGCACAATGTAGAAAGATCGAGAGGTTCCTACAATTGGACACCTTACGATCAACTAGTTGATGGTGCAGCAGCACGAGGTATTAAAGTCATTTATATTCTGGCTTATAACAATACTCTCTATGGCGCATCAGACATTATGTATGGTATCAGAACCCAGGAGCAAAAAACAGCCTTTGCCAATTATGCAAAAGCTGCAGCACAGCGTTACAGAGGTAAAGGTGTTATATTTGAACTCTGGAATGAACCAAACGGTACAACATTCTGGAAACCTGTTCAAAATTCCACTGAATATGCTGATTTCGTGAAAGCAGTAGTACCTGCTATTAGACAAGGCGACCCAAACGCTACAATTATCGCACCTGCATTATCTTGGGCCGACCCCAATTGGTATCAAAGCGTATTTAGCAAAGGCATATTAAGTTATGTTGATGCTGTAAGTATTCACCCGTATGACAAAAATCAACTTCCAGAACGCTGGTTGAATACTTATCCTTACAATCACACTAAAATGCGTGAACTTATTCGCCAATATAACCCAAATAATCCTAATATGCCTATTATAGCAAGTGAATGGGGTTACTCAGTTACACACCCATTTGTAAATGGTAATGAGCAAGCTCAGGCAAATTATGCTGCAAGAACACAATTAATTAACATGAGTCTTGGAATACCAATTACAGTGTGGTTTGATTTCAAAAACCATGATACAGGCACAGCAGAAGAAAGTAATTATGGTTTAGTAAGATCCAATAATGTTAAGAAACCATCTTATCTTGCTATGCAAAGCCTCACGCAGGCATTAAATGGATTGCAATTTGTAAGAAGACAATCATCTTCTTCAAGTGATTATTTAATGGAATTTTCAAATGGAAGTAAAACTGTAGTTGCAGCCTGGACAACCGGTAGTACTCACAATGTTACTATTTCCGGACAATCCGTAAGCATTTCAGGAGCGCCAAGATATGTTCAGGTTGCAGGTGGAACACCCCCACCACCACCTCCTCCAACAACAACTGCTCCAACTGCTCCATCAGGACTTGCTGTAACAAGTGTAACTAAAGGAGCAAATACTGGAAGTTACTATGTGA
>MFRQ01000160.1 GCA_001784615.1 Candidatus Melainabacteria bacterium RIFOXYA2_FULL_32_9 | reverse complement strand
TTGACTTGCTACTAAACCCATATCTATTTCCTTTTTAATTTGCTATCTTGTACTCACATATATATAAAAAAATCTAAATATATCAAAAATCAATAAAAAGTATATACTGTTACACTTATTTACAAAACAAAAAGAGAGCTATAAAATAGTTCTCTTTTTAATCCTCAAAATAAATTAATCTCTTAATTTTTTATTTTTGATATCCTGCTGTATTTTCAAAAATACGTCTGCTCATACAAAGTGCCATATTTTTAAGAGCACAGATACCCGTATTTCTATTAACTACACCTATACTTGCCAGTTTATTTTTTACAGTTTCATTTAAATCCTCGGTTTTTATATATAAACTGCAAGTTGAGTTACATTCTTCTTTACTAAATGGACATTTTTTTATTTCTTCCATTTTATAATCCTATTTGTTTGATATACACGCATCCATTATTGCTTTTTGCCAGCCAGCTGTTTTTTCTATATAGTAATTAGCTCCCCTATTTAGGCATTTTGTCTCATATTCAGGTTTTGCAGAAGCTGTCATTACTATAATCTTTGTATTTAATTTACATAATAAAGAAAGTTTTTTTAATTCATCTAATAATATAAAACCTTCTCTTTCTGTTGGAATAAATAAATCTATAACAGCATATCCAAAATCCTGCTTTTTATATTTTTCTATAGCATCATATATTTCGTGAGATATAACAACCTCATAATCCATTTTCTTAAATAAGATATCTAATTGATAAGTTATAATACCAAGATCATCCACTATTAGTACTGTTTTAGGTCTAGCTGAAGAATCTGCTTTAGCTCCACCTGTCATAAAATCATTCATTACAGGAGTATTATTTGCTGCAGTATTAGCCTTTAAAGCAGTAGAGGTGCTTAAAGTCAGTTCACTTATTTTTTCTTTAATCTCACTTAACGCAGCATTCAAGTCGAATAAAGTAATTTGTTCAGGTGGCAACATATTAGCTAACCCAAAAAAGTTCTCCACAAATTTTGAGTCTAATTCTATTGAAAATCTGTCAGCTGTCATATTTTTCCTTTATTTATTTCTCATACTAATGCCAACTATTCATTATTTATTGTAACTGGTTATTTCCATATCTGCCACCATTTTTTTAGAAATTTACTGTTATTCCTTGTTTGTTGTTCAAAAATATATCTAATTACATCTATAATTTCATCATCAGTTAAATCAAAGTGCATTTTTAACTGATTAATATAATTATTTAAAGACTTTTTGGCATTTTGTTTTCTGTTAAAAGTTTTTATAGTTTGTTTTTCAGCAATAGGATAATCATTTCCCATAATAGTACCCCTTAAATTCTTACCCCCTAAAACCAGATCTAAGATTTTATAAATTCTATAATATAAATATATACTTTATTACAGCTTTTTTCATTCGATAAAAGTCTAATTACAGGGTTTTTTTATTTATTAAAACCCTGAACTTTAAACTATATCATACTTAATAATTTGTTTTTATCTCCAATAAGTAAGATTCCTATACATTTCTAATTTTTTTGCTTTGATTGCAAACATCTGTCTAATAGTTTTATTAATACTTTAGTCCTATATTGGAAAAACTGTAGAAAACCTGTATAAAACTAGAGCAATATGTATAAAAGTTTATTTAAATCTAATCAAATAAACTCAAAAGACGTTGATAATCAGGTTGATTCAACGAATAATATTATTTTCGATAAAGCTTGTCCTCGTTGTAATAAGATCATAGTTAAAAATAAAGATTATTGTGCGTGTGGTTTTTATTTAAAAGCTTTCAACAACTCTATTTTTTGGACTAGTGTTCTTTCTACGTGTTTTTTTATTGGGTTTATATTAATTATAGGGCTGGTAAGTTTAAATAGTGTTAGAAATTATGCTTCTCATAAATTGCAAAATAAATTAGATTTTAATTCTCTCTCCCCTATTAATATTCAGATTATATCAAGTTTAAAAAGGTCTCCTTACGATGGTTATATACAAAATATTTACGTAAAACCTAAAGAAGAAAACAAGTTAATGATTTTAATTAAGCCTAATTTATGGCATACATTAAATAAAAAAGAAAAAGAAAATCTGGTTAAACAAGTATCTGAAAACTGGAAGATTATTTATAAAAGAAATAATCCTGATTCTACTAAAGAATCTTTGGTTAAATTCGCTAATTTTAACTAATATACTTTTATTAATAACTCTTTTAAGTTAAAAATTAAGTTAATTAATTAACTTAATTTTTAACTTTTTAACATTGTAGAATATTATTGATGGAAAAATAAAAAAGCAGGTTTATTATTCTTTGTTTTATTAAGGAGAAACTGTATGCCAGAAGATAAAAAACGTATAATGTCAGGAATGAGACCTACAGGAAAATTACATATTGGACATTATATGGGTGTTTTAAGAAACTGGATTTCTTTTCAGGATAGTTATAATTGCTATTTTGCAATAGCAGACTGGCATGCTCTTACTACTAAATATGATCAAACACAAGATTTAAAGCAAAACATTGTTGATGTAACCCTCGATTGGATTGCAAGTGGCATAAACCCTGATAAATCAACTATATATTTACAATCTCTCGTTCCTGAAATTGCAGAATTACATATTTATTTAAGTATGATAACTCCTCAAAACTGGGTAGAAAGAGATCCTACCTTAAAAGATATGGTTAAAATTCTAAGAAAAGAACCTGGTGAATTAGAGGAAAATCAAGATATTTCAGGAATAATTAGTTATGGTCTCTTAGGATATCCAGTATTACAAAGTGCTGATATACTCGGATTTAACGCATCTCTTGTACCCGTTGGTCATGATCAGTTAGCTCATCTTGAATTCTCAAGAGACGTGGCAAGAAGGTTTAATTATATATATAAAACTGAATATTTTGAGGAACCTCAACCAAAATTAACTGAAACCCCACTTATAAAGGGTATTGATGGTCAAAAAATGGGTAAATCGTTTAATAATGATATTAAAATTTCTGATTCAGAAGAAGAAACAGCCAAAAAAATAATGAGAGCTATTACCGATAGATCAAGAATTAAAAAAACTGATCCCGGGCATCCAGATGAGTGTGAGGTTGTTTGTCCTTATTATTTAATATTTGCAGATGAAGATACAATAAAAACTCAAAGAAATAACTGTGAGTTAGCTCTCTGGGGTTGTGCCGATTGTAAAAAACAATTAATAACTATAATAAACAATTATTTTAAAGATATAAGAAACAAAAGAAAAGAATTAGAACAAAACCCTGATTATATACATAACGTGATTAGAACAGGAAGTGAAAAAGCCAGAGATTTAGCTTCGAATATTCTAAAAGATGTCAAAAAAATAATGCAGCTTTATTAATGATTATAATTTATATCTAAAAATAAGCCTCCTATAATTAGGAGGCTTATTTTTAGATATAAATTTCTTACTTTTTACCTTTAAACTCAACAGTATCTACTTCTAAAACATTCATTTTAGGAGCTAGTTTATCTAATTTTATTTCTTTATTTTCTACTTCTTTGTTTGGAACAACACATTTTGGTTTTTGAGTAAAACCAACTTTCATAATATAGCCTCCTATCTTCTTTTTTATCAAAACAAAAACCTATAGCTACTAGATTTCACCTTTTATTAAGTCTGAAATCTTAATATCTTCATTTTCTTTCTTGATTTTTTTCTTTGGAACTTTTCTCACAGATATCTTAGACTCATTTAATCTAGTAAGTCCTATTAGTGTATCATCTTTATTGAAAAATAAATCTTTAATCCAATTTATAACAGTGAGCACAACTTTTATCTCCCTTTTTTCGATTATTATCTTTCTTTTCTACTTAAACAGCATCCTG
Organism: Candidatus Melainabacteria bacterium RIFOXYA2_FULL_32_9; assembly: GCA_001784615.1. Classification (NCBI taxonomy): domain Bacteria; kingdom Bacillati; phylum Candidatus Melainabacteria; species Candidatus Melainabacteria bacterium RIFOXYA2_FULL_32_9. The sequence continues at coordinate 19,093 of MFRQ01000160.1, read as the reverse complement.
TATTAAGTTTATTTTGGTTAATTTTAATATTAAAATACTTATATAGGTATCACCTAATGTATTAGTCTTAATAAATTTATGTATAATAATTCCTTTAAAAATAATATAAAAAATAATCCAGTATTTAATGATCTGGTTATTAAAACAGAATCTGCTTATAATTTAAACAATCAAGATTTTGATTATGAAAAGCTGATTGAGTTTCTAGATTCTGAAAATTTAAGGCACTTTGCTCTATTGAATATCGAGAAAGTTAAGAACCAAGAAGATGCTCAAAAACTTCTTTTTTGTTTAACACAAAATGATTCAAGAGTAAGGGAATTGTCTTCTTTTTTAATAAAAGACCTTATTATTGATTTAAAATACAGACATTTTTTTAATTATGAAAGTTCCATTGATATTCTAGTAAACTCATTAAAAGACTCTAATCCCAAGGTTTGCAAAAATGTTACACTTGCTTTACAACATCTAGATAATAAGTTAACATCTATCAAAAAAATAGTTAAAATAATAAAAACAAACAATCAAACTACTATTTATTGGTATCTCCATGCCCTTGAAAATATATTATTACTTAATAACTGTGATATAAGCTCTATTATTGAAAATTTAATTCAATTAATTTCTGAAACATCTGAGTCAAGGGAATATCAAATAAGGGAAAAAACTGCTTTTATTGTTAAAACTATAAACCAGAAAGGAATGTATAAAAAAAGCAGCTATATTATAGATGTATTAAGTAAATTAACCCAAAAACTTTTGAGTGATGAAAATTTTTATGTAAGAAACGCTATCTCTTTTACAAATTAAATTTTTTAAGGAGAAAAAATGACTATTTTATATTTATTTTTACTTTCGGCTGCTATTGTTCACGCTTGTACAAATAAATCTCCTAAGTTAGCAAGAATTTATGTTAAAACAAACTCTATTAATAATTTAAATAAATAAAATTTTTGAAAAATTTCTAAAAATCTGATATTTTTTATCAGTAAATATAATAAAAAAGAGGCTGAAAAGCCTCTTTAAATTTAAGTGAGATGGTAGGTAATTTAACCTAAATAATCTAATAGAGAATTTTGAATAACTTTTGAGCCCACAGACAATGAAGCTTGAAGAGCTGTTTCTTGAAATTGTACATTTGATATAGCTTTAGCTAAATCAATATCTTCTAATTTAGATTTTCTCTTTGTATAAGAAATTACATCCTCTTCAATTTTACTTTTTGTCATTTCAAGTCTCGAAATAGTCCCCCCTATCTGTGCCTGAGAATCAAGAAGGGTTTTTAAATTATTTTCAAAATCACCTATTTTAGATCTTATATTGTCATGATTAGGAGGTGATGTTTGTAATTCCTGACTTAAAGTAGCAAGTGTTTGAATAAGCCCACTACCTGTCATTACAGGTGGTGGCCCAGGAGCTGACTCATAATACTGTCCAAAAACAGCATCTCCTGCTAAATTCAAAGGAACTTTTACTCCTTGTACTATTTCAGCCTCTCTTTGATAATTTCCTGTTGATAAAGTTCCCATATATTGAATTTGATTAGTTCCTACTTCTTGAAAAGGTGCATCTTCTGTAACACGACCTCCAAATATGTATTTACTTCCATATTTCGTATTACCTAAGTCTTTAACCTGATTTATTAATTGTTCTACTTCAAAATTAATAGCTGATAATTCATTTGATCCACTACTCATATTTGAAGCCTGTACAGTTAATTCTCTTGCTCTATGTACAACATCTACAGCACTTAATATAGACCTATCTGTAATCTCAAGTTCTGATTGTACTTGTTCTATATTTTTTATGTAATTCTCCATCTGAGAAAGAGAAGATTTATCAGATAAAATACTCATTGCATTTGCTGGATTCTGAGAAGGTTTTGTTACCAACTTTCCTGAAGATATCTGTTCTTGAAGCTCATATAGTTTTGAGCGATTTGTTAATAGATTATTAATAATGATGTTACTCATTGATTTATTTGTTACTCTTGTAAGAATCATTATTTTTCGATCTCCTCTTATTTTTAATCAAGAATTGTACTAGCCTGCAAGATTTATAATTCTCTGCATAGCTTCATTTACCACAGTAAGAACTTTAGCAGAAGCCTCAAAAGATCTTTGAAACCTTATTAAATCTGCTAACTCTTCGTCTAAATTAACACCTATGGTAGATTCTCTTTTACTGCTAATTTGTTGAACAATTGTATCTTGTGATTCATAGTTATCCTGAACGCTTTTTACTTGAATACCAAGATTTCCAACAACTGCGTTTAGGTATGATTCTGTACTCGAACTATTAAGAGCAGCTATTTTAGTATTTCTAAATTCAGCCATTACAAGAGCATTGCTTCCATCCCCAGTTTCATTAACCGCAGAAGTGGCTCCAGCTGCTGCTATTTTAAATACATCATCTATTATATCTTGATTAACTTTAATATTACCTGCTGTTAAATCTGCATAAGTAGCAGTATCAACTCCGTCTTGTTCTACAAAAATATCAAAAGGAGCTGCAGAAACAAGAGCTAATTGATTTGGACTAACTGAAGTATCTATATATTGACCACCTTGATGTATAGTATTTATTTCTCTAGAAAATTCCCTGGCCAAAGTATTTAACTCTGTAAGAACATTATAAATATTTAGTTTACTAGAATCAGAACCTCCCATCTCAAGTATTGCACCTATTTTACCGGAGGTTATTGAAGAATTTGCATTTGCTACCACGATATTATTATCTTCATCTAATATTCTTAATGTAGCCGGATCACTTGTAGTTCCTGTAGCTACATTAAAAAACCCAACTTGTTCTTTATTTTTAACTAGATCCACACCATTTAAAGATACTGTCACTAGGCTATTAGATCCTTGTGTTACAGTAATTGGAATATATTCAGCAATCTGGTCAAGCAAAATATCTCTTTGATCTAAAAGGCCATTTGGAGGTGCTCCTTGTGAAGATGAATCACATATCGTTTTATTTATATTTGCAAGTGCTGATAGTTTAACATTTAAATCATTAACATCTAAAGCTATTTTACTTGTACTAAGAGTTGCAGGATTAGTAGCATCTCCAACAAGGTTGGATCTTAAATCATCCAATCTATCATATGTTAAATTAAACTTATTACATAAATCCTTTGCTTTTTGTACAAGATTATTTCTTATTATCGAGTCATTTGGATTTATACTTAATTCATGAGCTGTATTATAAAATTCATTAAGAGCCTGATTAATACCAGTATCTCCAAGTTCATTAGTAATATCTTCCATTAATGAAGCGGTTTCGTTTAATTCTTTATAAAAAGATAAACCAGTCGTTTCTTTTCTAAAATATGCATCCAGGTAAGCATCTCTATTTCTTGTAATATTATCAATAACTGCACCTGCTCCGGATTGCGTTCTTGAAATAGTTGTATTTACTCCTGAATCTACAGTCACTTGTTGGGAGAGTTCTAATCTTTGTTTACTATACCCGGGTGTATTAATATTAGCTATATTGTTATTAATCAAGTTAATTGCAGCTTGATTAAGCAATATAGATCTATGTGAATTAAAAATTCCAAATAAACTCATTTTTTACCCAAATCTCCCAAATTAATTTAGTTATAGTTTCTATCTGTATAAACCTTTATATTTCATGGTTTATGGAACTTACTCCTTTACTTTGTTGATTATTATTTATTTTTCCAAAATTATTATAAGCTGATGCTTCCGGCATAAGTGCATTAGCAATAGATACAATTGAAAACTCAAGTATATTAAGAGAATGTTTTATTAATTGATTATTAATTTTATTCTGTCTTTGTATATTTTCAGCTAAATTTTTTAGTTTTATTCTCAAACCTGATATTTTTTCTGCTTTATCTTCTTTTTCTATTTTTTTAATAATTTCTCTTAATGAAAGATTTTCATGTCCAAATTTTGACGCAATTTTAGCTCTTTTACCTTCTAAAATACCTGTTTCTGAGTTAAATTTCTCAATTTCATAGTCAATATTTCTTAGTTTTTCAATATCACCACTAATTAAACTGTCTTTTTTGTCGAGAATATATTTTTCTAACTTAGAATAGGCTTCTATTTCCTTATTTAATACTTCTTCAAGTTCTAATATCTCTGTTTTCATTTTTTACTCCCCTAAATTTATCAAGAGTTCTGGTAATTCTGTATTTAACCCACCATATCAACTAAAATGCTGCGTCCATAACGCTTAGCATAATTTATATCTTCTTCATTTATGTTAGTATTTCCACATTTATTTGCATATTCCTTTATTTCATTTATATATTCTGTATTTTGAGAAGATAAAACCTTTTCCACTTCAGGATTATTGTTTTTTGCACTATTAATTTTATTTTGACTTTCTTGAGATAAAGAAACTTTTACTTCTACATCTTCTATAAGTTCATTACCAGGTGTATTTAAGGATGCTTTTATAGCACTTTTAAAAGCTTGTGTAGCTCTTAATAACTGAAGAGAATTTATCTCTGAAATACCGCTTACCATTTATCCCATCTCCCTAACTTATTTTTCCCTAAATTCTATCTTTCATTTGTTGATAAATTTGCTCTGCAAGTCCAAATGATGTTGTTGGATTTGAAGCAATATTTTTAGCTACTTCATCATTTAACATTGATTTAAAGATATTTTCTGCTTGTCCCCCATGAAAAAGTTCTGATTTTCTAACAGTTGAATCCATTGTTTCAAGAAATTGTTTTATAAACACAGCTTCAAAGTCACTTGCGGTTTTTCTTAAAGATTCTTCTCTAAGATTTTTTTGACTATTTAAATTAGAGAATCTTTCCAGATTTTCCATTTTTTGATTCTGTAAGTTAAATCTTGCCATACTTATGTCTATTGGATTCATTGTTATTTATCCTTTTAAATTATTTCTAAAGTTGCTTGTAAACTACCTGCTTCTTTTAAAGCTTGCAATATAGATATAAGATCGTAAGGAGTTACACCTATTGTATTTAATGATGCTACAAGCTCACTTAATGTAGTATTTGCAGAAACTTCAACCAGTCTTCCATTTTGTTTGTTAACAGTAATATCACTATTTTGAACTGCTTGTGTGGTTCCTTCTCCAAATTCGTTTGGTTGAGAAACTTCATTTCTAGTGGTTACAGTTACAGTTAAATTGCCGTGAGCTACAGCAGCAGGAAGAAGTTTAACATTATTACCAATAACAACCGTTCCCGTACGTTCATTTATTATTACTTTTGCTATTGAATCACCACTTTGAACAGTTAAATTTTCCAGAATTGATATAAAGCTAATTCTGTCATCTACAAATTTATTAGGAAGTGTTATTTGTATAGTACTTGCATCAATAGCTTTAGCAGACGCTATATTTTCGTTAACAACCTGTGATAATCTGGCTGCCATAGTGAAATCAGGTCTATTTAATATCAATCTAATTCCAGATTCATCACCAATCTCAGTATTTATATCTCTTTCAACAATTGCACCATTTGGAACTCTACCTGATGTTGTAATACTGGTCCTTACACTGCTTCCTGAAGCAGAAACATCTGTTCCACCGGTACTAATAGGTCCTTGAGCTACAGCAACAACTTCACCATTAGGTGCTACTAATTGGGTTTGTATTAATACACCACCTTCTAAACTTTTAGCATCAGCCAATGATGAAACGATAACATCTATTTTATCTCCTGCTTTTGCAAAAGCAGGAATATTAGCTATTACAATAACAGCTGCTGTATTACCTTTTTTAATATCGTTACTACTTTCAATAACCATACCAAGATTTGATAGTAAAGCCTGGTTAGTAATTTGTGTTGATTTACTGTTATCACCGGTTCCTGGAAGGCCTACAACTACACCATAACCTACTAACTGGTTATCTCTTATTCCTTCAATATGAGTAATATCTTTAATTCTTACTCTTCCAGCCTGAGCTTCCAGTGCTGTAAAGTTTAAACTAATTAATACTGTTATTAATAATAAAGCTATGTATCTCATTCCCAAACCATCTCCAATTTTAGAATAAATATCTAAACATCTTATTTACAGTGCCTTCTGAATCAGATCTTGATACTGTTCCCTTTCCAACAACCGCTACCTGTAAATTTGCAACTAAACTTGAATCAATTCTTCCCATATTATCAAGTAATCTAGGATCAATTATTCCACTTATTACCACATCTACTCTTTCACCGGCATTCATTGCTATTTTTTTACCTTGAACTACAAGATTTCCATTAGGTAATATTTGGACAACCTGTGTTGTTATTACATCTTTTAATTTTGATGTTCTTGCTAAACTTGTCTGGTTTTTTGTTTCTGAACCACCACCAAAATCATCCATATTTGGCACAGAGTTATTAGGAAGAAATCTTTTAATTCCACTTGGTAAGATTGTGTTTAAAGTAGTGGAGAAATTATCTGTGGTATCTGATGATTTTTTAACATTAAGTTGTACATCATCAGATGCTGTAATCTCTTGATCTATCAAAACAGTCACTAAATCACCGATACTTTTTGCTCTGACTGTACTAAATAAAGGTCTTGGTTGTATAGTATAAACATTTTGAGAAACACCTGTTTTAAATAATGATTCAGCAAATACAGTGTTATTAGCTGTAGTTATAATTATTAATGATATTAATGTTTTTGATAATTTATTTCTCATTTTTTCCAGACCTTATATATTTACCATAACGGTATTTGCACTTATAACCCTACCTATATAATCTTTTTTATATTGTTTACTTCTAACTCTGATATAATCACCTATTTTTCCATTATCAAGAGCCTCTGCAGACATTGTAATTGTTATGTCTGATGATTTGAAAACTATAGAAATCGGACTATTTTTTATAATAAGAGGTATTTTCTCTACATATCTTGTATCAATAATATCTCCAGGTTTAAAAGTTTTCTTAACTGAACAATTAAAAGGAGAAAAATCTTCTCTTACTGCGGTTTCAGCCATTAAAGTAATTTCTTTTTTTTCAAGAGCAATATTAGAACCGGATAAACTTTTACCTCTATCTATTACATCTTTAGCGACCCAAACTTTGTCATAAACAGATATTTTTATTGGTGTTCCAAAGGATTTAATTTTTTCACCATTAACTAAGATTTCAACTCTAGCCACTGTAAGAGAACTAAAATGTTGTAAGTTAGATGAAGCAACTATATCAACTTTTCCTTCAGGCACTTCAATTGTTTTATATGGGATATTAGTTACTTCTATTTCTATTCTTCCACTTACCATAGAGCTAATTTGTTTAGTAACATCTTTTTTAATTTGATTAATAATAAATTGAGAATCTAAAACAGCAGCATTAGCTTTTCCAACTACACTAATTAGAAAAGCTAAACTTATCATTACTGTTTTAATTATATTTCCCAATTTTCCCAATCCCCTTAAGAATTATTTATTAACCGATACGGTTAACATTTTTAAGCATATTATCAGCAGCTGTAATTAACTTAGAATTAACTTCAAAAGCACGTTCAGCTTGAATTAAACTTATTAACTCCTCAACTACTTGAACATTAGAGCCTTCCAAGAAATTTTGTTGTAAACTTCCAAAGCCTTCTTGCCCTGCTGTTCCTTGAATAGCTGTTCCTGAACCAGATGTTTCTTTGTAAAGATTTTTACCAATTGCTTCTAAACCTGCAGGATTAGCAAATTTAGCAAGTTGTAAACTACCAACTTCTGTTTGAGCAGTATCACCAGCTGTTTTTATTGATACTCTTCCGTCAGATGTTATGGTTATATCTGTTGCATTAGCTGGAATTGTAACTTGTGGTTGGACAATAAAACCATCACTAGTGGTTAATTGCCCATTACCATCTATTTTTAAACTACCATCACGAGTATAAGCAGGAGTACCATCATCAAGTTGTACTTGTAAAAATCCATCACCTTCTATTGCTACATCAAGCTTATTTCCGGTTGATTTCATAACGCCTTCTGTGAAAATTCTATTAGTTGCTGATGTTCTTGTACCTAAACCTATTTGTATACCTACAGGTTGATTTGTACCTTGAGCTCCCTGAGCTCCAGGTGCTTTTAATGTTTGAGAAAGTAAATCCTGAAATTCAGTTCTAACTTTTTTATAACCTGTAGTATTAACGTTAGCCAGGTTGTTTGATATAACATCAATATTCATTTGTTGTGCTACCATACCTGTTGCTGCTGTGGTTAATGCCCTTAACATATCAAACCTCCAACCCTTTATGTTTTAATTATCTATCTTTTAATACGTCCAACTTCATTTATAGTTTTACTAAGACCCCTATTTACCGTTTCTATATTTTTTGTCAAATTTTCATAAGCTCTCATTGCCTCTATTGATTTAATCATACATTCAACCACATTAGCGTTAGAAGATTCCAAAGCTCCTTGATTAATTTGATAGTTTTCAGAATCAATAGGTTTTTGACTATCATCTACAGGTTTAAATAATGAATCTCCCATAGCTTTTAACATTTTTCGATCTTCAAAATCAACAATTTTAACTTTATCTACAATTTCTTTGTTTATTTCAACATCTCCATTTGGGTGTATTTTTATACTTTTTACGTCAGCCTCATTAATATTTATACTTATTGGTCCTGATTCCCCAACTAATGGATGTCCATTTAAGGTTGTTACTAAACCATCTTCACCAGTAATGAAACTACCATTTCTTGTATAAGCCTCACCATTAGGAGTATTAACAACAAAGAATCCTTCTCCACTTATAGCTAGATCAAAAGGATTACCTGTTGGTTTGATACTTCCTTGAGAAAAATCAAAAACAGTAGAATCTATCACACCTCCAGCACTAATCGTTCCAAGTGATTGTTTATTATCAAAACCTTTAGCAGCATCAATTTTATTAACCTCAATATCATCAAGACTTTTAAAACTTGCTAAGGTTTGTTTAAATCCAGGAGTATTAACATTGGCTAAATTGTTAGCAATAATATCATGGTAATCAGTTATATTTACCAATCCTGTTGCTGATATGTTTATTCCTCTTACCATTTTTTACCCGATCTCCCAGATTTTTTAGCTACCTGATCCTGAAAACTGTTTTTGATATTCAAGAACTTTTTTTACATAATTTTGAGTTTCATTATAAGGAGGAATTCCTTTATATTTACTTACAGCACCGGGTCCTGCGTTGTATGCTGCAAGAGCTAAATCAACCCTTCCATCAAACCTGTCCAGCATATTTTTTAGATATTTAGTTCCACCTGCTATATTTTGCTCAGGATCTAAAGGATTCTCTACTCCTAGCACTCTGGCTGTACCAGGCATTAACTGCATTAAACCTAAAGCTCCAACAGGTGATTTAGCATTAGAATTAAAACCTGATTCTGCCTTTATAACAGCTTTTACAAGATTTCCATCAAGATTATTTTCTTTTGCATATTTTTGAACTATTTCATCTATTTCAGTTTTCGGAGTATTAACTGCTTGTGAGAAAGGTTTTATAAATATTTCTCTTGGTAAAACGGCTTCATCCTGGTTTAATTTCTGAGTTAACACCTCTTTAAAACCAGAATCTTTATTAGGATCAACACTTTCCAGCTTATTAAAAAACGATTCTAGCTGGTTTATGCGCCTTAAAGTTATTTCTAAACCGCTAATTTCCATATTATCGACCCATTCTCACTTACCAAGTCTAAAGGTTTTAAAGTAAATTAAGTTATACTTTCCCAAGACTATAATTAAATTACTATATATGAATGACCTTTATCATCCACCCTTTGGTGTATCTAAAATTTCTTAACCTAATAAATCAATGGATTTAGACCTTCTGAAAAATACTACATTTAATTGATTTTTTTTACTTAATATTATTTTTGTTTTTTAAAACTTCATATTAATAAAGTTTTTATTTTTCTTTTTGTCTAAAAAAGATAAAATAGTAAATATAGGGGAGAAACTCAAATCAGGAAAAGATTATTTAAACTATGAATAACGATTTTAATGATATAGAAATAATACAAAACAGGCCCTCTGCTATAAAGGAGAGATTAAATCTGGTAGCAAGTCATATGTATAAACAATATAAAGAACATAAAGAAGCTACTTTAAATACTACAAAAATGTTTTATAGAGTTCTTCGTTGTATGGAAGAAGTTACAGAGAGTTTAAAAGAGAATTTCACAGCAAGAGATGTGCCTGAATCTCAGATATTCTGTCAAACTGACGCTGATAAATCAGTTGGTATTTTAAATATCCTCTGGCATAGTATAAGTTTTACAACCAGAGGTAATACTAAACCTCAAGCTTTATACAGACAAGATAATACACCTTTATTTACAGGAAGAATTTTAGCTCTTAGTGGTGATTTTTTAGATGCTTCACTTGATATACAGGATCAAGAGTATCCCGGAATTTTAAGTTGCGAAATCGCATCACTTTATGTTCCGGCTGATACCTTAACTCCAGCTATTTTAAAAATTAAACATTTAGGTAATCAGGAATTTTATCTAAATCAGGTAGATGCTCCAAAACAATTTCTATTAAAAGTAATAGAAATCATCTGTGGCGGCGGAATTTACCACGAAGATGGATTTAACTACGAAGAAGAAATATAAAAACCTGGTTTAAGACTAGGTGCCTTATTTGCTTATTTATCTACTATTTAACCTATCTTCAAGTTTATCTAATCTTCTTTCAAATCTATCTAATTTATTTTCTAAATCACCTAGTTGATATGGTTTTACACATTGATCGTCATTAGAAGTACGATTTTTCCAAGAATCACTGGAATATTCTTTAGGTTTAGAAGGTTTAGGAGGAGTAGATTGATCGTCATTAGAAGTACGATTTTTCCAATAATCAATGAAATAAGGTTTAGGAGGTTTAGGAGGAGTAGGAGGAGTACAAAGAGTAGAAGGAGTAGAAGGAGTATAAGAAGTAATATTATGACCATTAAAGCTTACTTTGTTCATTATAATTTTTCCTTTCTTTGTCCCTTTTCTATTTTTCTAACTTTATAAAAGCAATAAAAAAAAGAAATTGCTATTTGTTTTTATTTTATTAAATATAATTTACATAAATTTTATTTGAAATATTTACATGAAGGGCAAAGTATTTCCTGCTCTGGATTATAATAATTAACCGGAATTTCACATTTCTTACAACACGGAAATCCGTTATTCTTTCGCCAGATTTGTATTTTTAAATCTTTTATTATTACACTTAATAACCTGTCTTTTTGCTCATTTGTAGTGAAATTTTGTTTTTGAATAGATTCTTTTATTAGATTTATTATATTTTCAGGAACATTAATGTATTTTATTTCATCAGTAGAAGGAGTTTTAACAAAATAATGAGCTAATTGTTCCTGTTTTTCGGGTAAAATATTTTTCTCTTTTACTTCATCCCATAATTTAGCACTAAAAGTTAAATCTGTAACATTAAAACCCATAGGTTTTGACATAGGTGAAAGCTTTCTTAGTATATCTTTCTTAAACATATATAGTTCTTGAGAGATAATTGATGAAGAGACAGCCACTAAAATAGAATCATATCCACTTTTTTTTAAGACTGATACAGCTTTAGATTTATCTTTAAATCTTGGCCCAACTATATCAGGCCATAAATTAATAAGAGTTATCTCTTTTAATCCTCTTTCTACTCCTAATTCTTGAGCAACTCTGTCTGAAATAAAGCTTATTTTCTCAAAACTATCATTTCTACTGTCTTTCAAATAATTATCTCCATTTAATAATTATAATACTATGTCATTGCGTACTTCGTACTGTATCTGGTCATCAATCATTCCGATAATACCACTAATATTACAAGGGTGCTTCGCACTTTCCTTGGTCATCAACTGTTTTAATAATACGCACTGTCATTGCGAGCCATAAAACACAGATAACTAGTATCAATTATTCTTGCGAAGCAATCTTACAGTAACACATAAAAAATTCTAATACCTCATTAGTAAGATTGCCACGGGTTGCTAAAGCAACCCTCGCAATGACAAGTAATGAATAACATAATATATCATAGAATACCTCGCAATAATTAGGAATATAAATTAAATGTTATTCTTTTTTTATACTGCCAGCCTCAACCTTATAAATTGTAACACCTTCCAGATAAGGAGGCTCAAAGTTAGAAATATCTACAGTAGTAATAATAGTTTGAATATCTTCTTTTATTGAATCAAGGAGAAAATTCTGTCTCGTATGATCTAATTCCGCTAAAACGTCATCAAGTAATAAAATAGGGTTTTCTCCGACTATATCTTTAATGAAATCTAATTCAGCAAGCTTTAAAGCAAGAACTATTGTACGTTGCTGACCTTGAGATGCATAACTTTTAGCGTCAATATTATTAATCAAAAAAGAAATATCATCTCTATGAGGTCCTATAACTGTCTGGCCTCTAATAATTTCCTCTCTACGTTTTTCCTGGATTATATCAGAATAAACACCAGCTATTTTATCAGCCGGCATTACCTCATTAACTTCAGTATCAAAATCACCGGTAATTGTGGAATTATATTTTATTAATAGATTTTCTTCACCAATAGATATATGTTTATGCTTTTTGTGGGCAATTTTATTTATTTCTTTTAGATATTTTTGTCTTAAATGTATTAAATTACTTCCAGCTACTATAATTTGATCATCCCATACAGATAAACTATCACTCTGTGATTTAGTTAAATGAATGTTACCTTTAAATTCTTTTAATAAGTTATTTCTTTGAAGTCTAATTTTATTATATTTAGCCAATCTCTCTATATATACAGGATAAAGCTGGCTTATAGCATCATTAATCCATTTTCTTCTGTCAGATGGAGTACCTCTTAATAATAATAAATCAGCAATACCAAAGTTAACTACTAATAAATTTCCTAAAAATTGAGAATATTTTGTTTTTTTAAGCCCATTAACCTTTAAAATCTTATTACCAGGCGGATTAATAAATATATCTAAGCTTACTTGTGTATCAAATCTTTCAATTTCAGCTTTTATTTTAGTAGATTTTTCTCCCCAGTAAATCAATTCTGAGTCTGATGTGGCTTTATAAGATGATAAAGTAGCTAAATAATAAATGGATTCAAGTATATTAGTCTTACCCTGCGCATTTTTCCCAACAAAAATAGTTTTATTAGTAGGAAAATCAATACTACAGGTTTTGTAATTTCTAAAATTTAATAAATCAAGCTTTTTAAGAAACATCTATTAATAATACCAAAATAAATATTTATGTAATTTATCTATTATATATTTTTTTTAAACAAATAAAATAAAGCAATTAAATAAATTATTTTGTTTTTATTATATTAGAGGAGATATAAAGGGACGGATTAGTTATGGTTGAAAGTGTTGTTAACACTAAAAAAGATTTTTATTTGTATGATAAAAAACCTCAAAATAACTTTAAAGCAGGTCAAAATATAAATTTTATTTTTGATACCAATAAAACTGCTGCAAATAATATAGATTTTAACTTTGAAAAAACTGCAACACCAGAAATAAAACAAAAAAAATCTTTATTATCCACATTAACAATGATAAATCCATTTACAGACAAGTCTAAAAAATATGAAAAAATAATTCAAAAATACGCAGAAAAATACAATGTTGATAAAAATCTCATAAAAGCTGTTATAAAAAAAGAATCAGGTTTTAATTCTAAAGCTAAATCACCTGTTGGAGCTTCAGGTTTAATGCAATTAATGCCTGGCACAGCTAAAGACTTAGGTGTGAAAAATTCTCAGGATCCTGAGCAAAATATAGCTGGTGGAGTAAAATATTTAGCTGGATTATTAAAAAAATATAAAGGTAATAAAAGATCTGCTCTTGCTGCATATAATGCAGGAAGTGGAACGGTTGATGATTATTTAAAAGGAACAAATAGAACACATAGAAATCCTAAAAAAATTAAAACACCTGACGGAATTCCCCCATACAAGGAAACTCAAGATTATGTTAAAAAAGTTCTAAAATATTACAAACAATACTCAAAAGCAGATAATAAATACACTGCTTGTATCTGATAAAACTAATTACAAAGTTCTATCTAATTTGAACAGGCATAATTAGACATAAATAGTCTTCATCTGAATCTGGTTTAAATAAAGTTGGTGAAAGTGATGTACCTAATTCAATTTTTACATTATCAGAATCTAAAACTTTAAGTGTATCTAGAATATATTTGTAATTAAATGCTATTTTTAACTCATCTCCGGCATAATCTATATCAATTTGATCTGAAGAATCTCCAAGATCCGGTGTTTCAGCTAATAATTCCAGCTGATTATCATTAAAAATAAGTTTAATAATACTTGTTCTCTCATTAACCAGAGTAGATGTTCTTTCAAGAGCTGCTATTAATAAATTTTTATCAGCTTTAGCTAATATTTCATAATTAGAAGGAATAAGTTGTGTATATTTAGGATATTGTCCTTCTAAAAGTCTTGATGTTAAAACTCTATCTGTTAATTTAAAAGATATTTGTGCACTTTTAATTGTTATAGAGACTTTTTCATCACTTGTACCAGTTAATATTCTTGAAAACTCATTTAGAGTTCTTGCAGGAATTACAATGGAGTATTCTTTACCATCTAAGCTATTTATATTTTTTACTGTTCTGGTAAGTCTGTTACCATCTGTTGCTGCCATTTCAAGAGAGTTATCTTTTACCTGAAAGAAAATACCACTCAAAACATTATTAGTATCATAAGTTGCTGCAGCAAAAACTGTTTCTTTTATAGCTTTTAATAATGGCTCTATTTCAATTTCTATAGAATCTTCTGATTCAATATGAGAAATAGTAGGAAATTCACTGCTTGAAATACCTATTAAATCAAATTTTGATTTACCGCAAGTAATCTCAGTTAAATTATTTTCGTGATTTAAATCAAATTTTATAGGTTGATTTGGTAGTTTAGTAACTATTTCAACTAATTTTTTTGCAGGAAGTGTAATACTTCCAGTAGTTATAATTTCTGCAGGTATATTTACTTCTATTGAAATATCTAAGTCTGTAGCACAAAGCTTTATTTGATCACTGTCTATAGTTTCAATTAAAACATTTGCTAATACTGGCTGAATACCTCTTGTTGCTGTTGCTTTGATTACTGCGTTTAAAGCGTTATAAATATTTTCTTTTTGAACCGTAAATAACATTTTCAACTCTCCACAAACTCTAATAGAATTATTCTAATATAATTCTATATATTTTTAACTAGTTTTATATTAATAGTTAATTTAAATTTGCAGTAGTAGTAGGGGAGCTTTTTTTCTGTAGAAAACCAAATAAGACTCAATTATATTTTAAAAAACCCCTGTTTAAAACCTGTTTATAAGTTGTATAAAAACCGTATTTTTTTATACAGACTAAAGTTTTTCTACAAAAGTTTTCTACAAGTTTTTATAGGTTTTCTACAAGTTTTCTACAAGTTTTCTACAGAAACATGTAAATAACTTATATCAACTTAAAATAAGTATGGATCCTGGTATAAATATTATTTTTATTGGTTATTACGAAAGCCATATGTCACATGGTTTTCCGTATTTTAAATCATGGAGAAATAATTCCTACATGGATTTTAGGTTTATTAATTAACAGAGAATTACATATAATCATGTATTTTCAATATAAACGTTTTAGTTTTATATAAAGTCTCTGTATTTACTATAATTAAATTTTAATAAAATATTTTACTAATATGTATATATTTCATAATTTTTGAGTAATATATCACTTGAATACCAACTAAAACTATGTAAAATACCTATTTATTTAGTAAAAGACCCAAAATCACTGGCTTTTAAATTATGAACCCACCTTGTAAACTTTTGCTGCTCATAACTATCGGCGAAATTATAAAGAGATTCCAATAGTTTTATACCTGTTTTAGACTTTCCCGCAAATGTAATATTACATTCTTCATCACTTACAAGAGTTATTTCTTCCTGAATAACTTTTGTAATATTGCATTCAGGTTTTTGAGATAATTTTGATTTTAACCAGCCAAACAGTAATATACTGGTCGGTATATCATCATCAAATTGTTTTAGATACTCAGCAAAAGCCTGAACAATCATTATTACTCTCTATTTTATTCTTTTATGTGTGTAACCCTTTGAATTTTTTCCTGAGTATTCAGAAACGATATGACCATTTCCATATAGTTTATACTTGTAAATAACTAAACCTTCAATACCCACTGGACCCCTAGCATGAGTTTTATTTGTACTAATTCCAACCTCAGCTCCAAAACCATATCTAAAGCCATCAGCAAACCTTGTAGATGCGTTATGATAAACACCTGATGAATCTACAAGATTCATAAAAAGTTCTGCATTTTTTCGATCTTCTGTAATTATTGAATCAGTATGACCTGAACCGTATGTATTAATATGATCTATAGCTTCAATTATATTTTCTACTATCTTAAAAGAGACTATTTTGTCGCTGTATTCTGTTTTCCAATCTTCTTCAGTTGTTTCTTCTATATTTTCAACAACTTGCCTTGTTTTAATATCACCTTTTACTTGAACATTAACATCTTTAAAATCTTGAATTAATTCAGGTAAATATTTATTAGATAATTTTTTATGTATAAGAATTGTTTCTACAGCATTACAGGCGGAGGGATATTGAATTTTAGAATCTATTGATATCTTTGTAGCTTTATCTAAATCTGCAAATTCATCTATATATATATGACAAATACCTTCTGCATGCCCTAAAACAGGAATTTTAGTATTAGATTGAATATATTTTACCAATTTATTGCTTCCTCTAGGAATAATAAGATCGATATATTCATCTAACTTAAGCATTTCTTGAACATCATCACGTGTTTTTATAAGATTAATTGAATTTTCAGGATATTCAGTCACTTTATTTAAAGCATTATTTATGATATTAACTAAAATCTCATTTGAATTTCCTGCTTCGCTTCCACCTTTTAATATAACAGCATTAGATGATTTTATTGTTAAAGCAGCTATTTGAGGGACTACATCAGGTCTTGATTCAAAAATAACCCCGATAACTCCTATAGGACAACTAGCTCTATAAAGTTCTAATTCTTTATCAAGTTCAATAGCCCAGGAAACTTTATTAACAGGGTCTTTTAATTTTGCAACATCCCTGATTCCCTGAACCATAACTTTTATTTTTTCTTCATCCAGTTTTAATCTGTCATATAGTGACTGAGTTAATTTTCCTTGCTCAATAAGCTTTTTAGCTTCAATTAAATCTTTATTATTTTCTTCTAAAATAAGATTTTTATTGTTTTCTATTTCCTCTGCAATAATTAAAAGAGCATTATTTCTAACTTCTTCTGTTAATGATGCTAGTTTATAAGAAGCTTTTTTAGCGTTTTGCGCAATTTTAACCAAATTTAACTCAGTAATCATAAATCTCCTCTAAAATAAACAGCAAAAAATCCTATAAAATTACAATATTATCTCTATGAATAATTTCATCATTTTCTTTATAACCTAAAATGAGCTCAATTTCTTCTGTACGTTTTCCAATAAGTTTTTTGCAATCTATAGATGAATAATTAACCATTCCACGAGCAAATTCTTTATTATCTGAGGTAATAATACTTACAACATCTCCTTTTCGGAAAGAATTTTTTATATCCAGCATTCCAGAAGGTAACAAGCTGGCAAAATTATCAACTAAAGCTTTTTTGGCTCCATCATTAACTTTTACTATACCTGTAACGTTCGTAGCATAAGCAATCCATCTTTTTCTACTGGATAAGTTCTCAATAGGTAAGAAAATAGTTCCTACTTCTTCTGCATTAAATATTTTATCTATAACATCAGGATTTTTTCCATTAGCTATTATAGCAGTACCACCTGAATGAACAGCTATTTTAGCAGCTTCTAGTTTTGTTTTCATTCCTCCACGGCCACGTTTTGAAGCTTCAAAACCCAATGCTTCTACTTCAGGCGTAAATTCATTTACTACAGGAATAAGTTTTGCATTTTTATTTATTCTTGGATCATCATCATACAATCCATCTATATCAGATAATAATATTAAAAGATCTGCGCCTAATTTACTCATAACAAGCGCAGCTAGTTTGTCATTGTCACCAAATGAAACCATTGTTCCATCAGGCCTGTAGAATTTTAAATCATGAGTTGAAACGGTATCATTCTCATTAATAATTGGAATAACACCAAGCTCTAATAGGGTACTTAAAGTATTTCTTAAACTTAAATACCTTTTTCTAATAGAAAAATCTTCATCAGTAAGCAAAACCTGAGAAGTCACAATAGATAGCTTATCAAATCCCTCTTCATAAATAGACATTAACTGTCCCTGACCAACGGCAGCACAAGCTTTTCTTAATGTTGCAAGAGTTGGTTTTGATTCCATGCGTAATCTTTTTGCTCCAAGTCCCACTGCTCCAGAAGTAACAATAATAATTTCCTTATTCTGTTTTTTAAGATCAGCAATAGATTCAATAAAAGAATATATTCTTGAAAGGGCTATATTTCCATCTTTTCTTGTTAAAACACCTGTCCCAAATTTGAAAATGATTCTTTGAGCTTTTTTAATATTTTCCCTGTGATCCATAATTACTTTATAACCCAATTTTTTAACTCTCCAGTTTAAATCATACTACTTAAAGATTTATATGACTATTTATAATAATTAAAAAATATTACAAAAATAAAAAAATCCTATAAAAAAAAGCAATTTTAAAAAATATATATTCTTTATATAAATATAACAAACATTTAATTAAAAAATATAACTATAAATCCTAAAATTTAAACCTACAACTTTCTATCTTTACTCATGCTTCTTGTTTTACAAGAAGTTTTCTATGTATACAAGATTTTTGGTAATATCCATTACCTAACTTAAGTTAACGACTAAAGCCTTTGATGAAGTTGGACTTAGTTTAAAGTTATCAGTTATCGTTGGAGCTCTACTATATTTTTTATTAGTTAAATTTAATACAAAGATAAAAAACAATTTTTTATTTTTTCTGTTTTATATATATATGAGTAATTTAAAATTTTATTTAAGAGGCTGTTTGAAAAGTAATAAAAAATAGACGATATTGTTGTCATAAATGTAAAGAGAGGAAGTATGACAGCAGTATTGG
>MFRQ01000159.1 GCA_001784615.1 Candidatus Melainabacteria bacterium RIFOXYA2_FULL_32_9 | reverse complement strand
TGCGCTTTATGAACATATTTACTCATTCCCTCATTTTATCATTATCGCAGCAGAGCTGCGGGGAATTTACCCTCAGAGATTAAAAAAATTTATTGTAACTTAATTACAAGTTGATCATTATATATTTCTGTAATTTTATTTTGTAGTTTAAAAGAGGTAAACTAATGGCTAAAAAATTTGTAGAGTATGATACAAGTACTGATTCTGTACAGTTAGTAGAATTATCATCGGGTTCATGTTTAAGCGTGCCTGTCAGACAAACAGTTTTGGCAGGTCGTATAGATACAAATGGTTATGCAAACTTTTTAGAAGCAGGTACAGGTTTGGCAGTTGATCTAAAAGCTACATCAACACCAGTCAGAATTGCTTTTGCGGATGGGTTTGGTGATAATGGAGCAGTTGATTATATTGGATCAATCACATCAGATATATCTAGTGCTTTTTCCAGCTTGCCTGCATCTACAACAAGTTTTCTATATGCAGAAAGAAATTCAGGCACTGGTGAATTAAGCTATGGAAGTACATTAGTTGCTCCACAGTATGGATATGCTTTTGACAAAACCCAAAATGCTTTGTTACACTTTGATGGTGATGATGCTTCTACTACAATGACAGATGAATATGGTAATACCTGGACTGCTCAGGGTAACGCGCAGTTGGATACGGCACAGTATAAATTTGGAACATCGTCTCTATTATTGGATGGAACAGGTGATTATATTGATACTACTGATATAAAGTCATTAGGTGATAGATTTACCCTTGAATGTTTTGTCAGATTTAATGCTTTACCTTCAAGTGGCAACAGACAACCTATTTTTAACTGTAAAAATCCTAACAGCGGATATGGTCTGGATCTATTTCTCTATAATAACAGTGGTACAACCAAGTTCGAAACCTATTTATCCAGTGATGCAGCATCATATGATATAGCAAGTGGTGCTTTAGGCTCTAATACAACCTGGGCAACAGGAACCTGGTATCATATTGCTTTTGTGTTTGATGGTTTCAGTTATAAAGTATATATAAATGGAACACAGGATATCAATATTACAAGCTCTATTTCGGTATGCTCAATCAGTGGAATCAGATTAGGCACTAACTGGGCAACTTCTAGCTTCCTCAATGGCTGGATTGATGAATTTAGATTTAGTAAAATAGCAAGGTATACTTCCAGCTTTACAGCGCCAGATTCAGCTTTTGATACAGAATCTCTATACTGGTTCGATATTTCTGCAATGAAGATGAAACAGGGAAATCCTGCAAGCTGGACAGAAAAACAGGTTGTAGTTTTGGGAGAAGCTGTTGCTGGTTCCAGCTCTATATCAAGCGTAACAACGTACGCTTTGCGAGGCATGTATGATAGCGGATGGTTTACAACAACGGCTGGTACTGGTTATAATAAATATCATAACGTGGGTACCGATCAAGTAATAATAAAGCTGTATGAACGTGGCATTTATGGAATAGTAGAATCTAATTATTGGTACTATTCTGTTACAGGTCATCATGTTGGTTCTGATTATAGAATAAATAGAAATTTAGCATTTATTAGTGCTAATTATGATACAAGTTTATCAACTTCACCAATATTAGACAGAAAAGCTTTTATTTCAAGAACATTTTAGACAGATACATAAAAGAAGACAGGAATGGATTAAAATCCATTCCTGTCTTCTTCGGTATTAAATTAAACAGATGACAATTAATGATCAAAAAAACCTTATAATATAATTAAATATAAATTTAAATGATCTCAAAGGGGTTTTATTGTGAAGTTAGGGCTTGGAACTGTTCAATTTGGTCTGAATTATGGAATTTCGAACAAGCAGGGTGTACCTAACCCAGATGAAATAAAAAAAATCCTGTCTGTGTTAGCTAAAAATGGTATGGAAATGATTGATACAGCTTCACTTTATGGTACAAGTGAGGAAGTTTTAGGTAAATCTCTGCATTTAGAAAATAATTTTAAAATAATTACAAAAACCCCTAATTTCTTAAATAAAAATATAACTTTAGAGGATGTTCATCTTCTCGAATCTACTCTTTATCAATCTTTGAACAAATTAAATCAGTCATCCATATATGGACTTCTTTTACATAATGCTGATAATTTATTTAATTCGAATAGCCATCTTTTATTCGAAAAAATGCTTGAATTAAAAGAAAAAAAACTGGTAAGTAAAATTGGTGTATCAATATATACTGCTGAGCAAATCGATAAAGCTTTAGATATTTTTAAAATTGATATGATTCAGTTGCCAATCAATGTTTTAGATCAACGATTATTGAAAAATAATTATCTCAAAAAGCTAAAGGAATTAGATATAGAAATTCATGCACGTTCAGTATTTTTGCAAGGACTGCTTCTTATGAATCAGGAAGAATTAGACTCCTTTTTTGATCCTGTAAAGCAAAACTTGAAAAATTATCATGAATATATAAATAAGCAAAGAATATCTCCTGTACAATCTGCATTGAAATTTTTAATTGATATTGAAGAAATTGATAAAATTATTATTGGGGTTTGTAATGAGAATCAATTAATCGAGATTATAGAGTCTTTAACATCTTTATCTCAGGTAAATTTAGACTTTTCTCAGTTTTCATATGATAACGATGAAATATTAAATCCTTCAAAATGGAAATTAAAAAAATGATAATAGGAAAACGTTTACATCTAAGAAAGTTAAATCCCGTTTCAGATGATCTTATGGATTATGTAAAATGGATGAATGATCCTGATATTGTTAAGTTTACTATGAGTAAAGGAAAATCATATAATATTGATAATATCAAAGATTATATAATTTTCATGAATAATAATAATGACAATTATCTTCTTGGAATATTTCTAAACGAAAATAATAATCATATCGGTAACATTAAGGTTGGACCTGTGGATTTTGATCAAAGTAACGCCTTCGTTGGCCTGATTATAGGAGAAAAACAACTATGGGGAAAGGGTTATGCAACTGAAGCAATAGAATTAGCCACAAACTTTGCTTTCAAAGAATTGCAATTATCAAAACTTTTTGCAATGTTATGTGACGATAATCAAGGTTCTTATAAAGCATTTTCAAAAGCAGGATATGCAGAAATTAAAAGACTTAGAAAATTTAATACAAATGAAAATAAATATATAGATGAAATCATTGTAGAAATATCAAATGAGGTCAAATAATGATATTAGCAATTTTACAAGTGCGCACAAGTTCCAGTCGACTTCCTAATAAGGTTTTATTGCCTGTTTTAGATAAGCCAATGCTAATCAGGCAAATTGAGCGTATAAAAAAGTCTAAATTGATTGATAAACTAGTTGTCGCTACAAGCATTGATATTTCTGATAATCCTATAGAAAAACTTTGTATAGATAATCATATAGAATATTTCAGAGGAAGCCTTAATGATGTTCTGGAAAGATTTTATGATTGTGCCCAAAAATATAAACCTGAACATATAGTCAGATTAACAGGAGATTGTCCCGTAATTGATCCTGAAATTCTTGATAAAACCATAGAATATCATCTTAATAATGACTTTGACTATACAAGTAATGGATATGAACCAGTTTTTCCTGACGGATTAGATGTAGAAGCATTTAAGTACGAATGTCTTACAAAAGCACAAAAAGAGGCCAGTCTTCCATCTCACAGAGAGCATGTAACTCAATTTATTCATACCCAAAAGGATATTTATAAACTTGGTAATTATAAAGAAACTAAGAATCTGTCACATTTGCGATGGACGGTTGATGAGCCTGAAGACTTTATATTAATAACAAAAATTTATGAAGAATTATATCCTCAAAATCCTGATTTTAAAATGCAGGATATTTTAGATTTACTTGATAAAAAGCCTGAATTAACGCAAATAAATTCTAAATTTGAACGAAATGAAGGCTTAAAAAAGTCTATTGATAAGGATAAAGAATTTCTAAAAAATAAAAATGTACAATAAAATTGAGTATAAAATATAGAAGTGCCAAAAATATAAGAGAGAAATATGAGTAAAGATTATAATAATTCAGAAAAAATGCTCGAGAGGGCCTTAAGGTCTATACCACTTGGAACCCAGACTTTCAGCAAAAGTAAAATACAATTTCCACAAGGAGTTTCCCCGTATTTTATTCAAAAAGCCCAGGGATCAAAGGTTTGGGATATAGATGGCAATGAGTATACAGATTTTATGAGTTCACTCGCTGCTTTAAATCTTGGTTACAACGATAGTGACGTAGTATATGCAGTAAAAAAACAGCTCGAAGAAGGTACCATCTTCTCATTACCTCATCCTATAGAAGTACAGGTAGCAGAAAAAATAATTGAAATGGTGCCCTGTGCCGAGATGGTAAGATTTGGCAAGAATGGATCAGATGCAACATCAGGAGCAATCAGAGTTGCAAGAGCTTATACCGGTAGAGATTATGTGGCAATATGTGGATATCATGGCTGGCAAGACTGGTATATTGGTTCAACAACAAGGGATTTAGGAGTTCCTGAAACAACTAAGAAACTTACTTTAAAGTTTTCTTATAACGATATTGACTCTCTTCATAAACTATTTCAGGAATATCCCGATCAAATTGCTGCTGTTATTCTAGAACCAATGAATGTTGAGTATCCTAAAAACAATTTTTTACAAAGCGTTAAAGATCTTACTCATAAAAATAAGGCTTTATTAATTTTCGATGAGACAATTACTGGTTTTAGATATGCAAAAGGAGGAGCTCAAGAATATTTTGGAGTTATCCCAGATCTTGCAACATTTGGCAAAGGCATTGCAAATGGATATCCCCTTTCCGCTATAGCAGGTTCTGCCGATATAATGAAACTTTTTGAGGAAGTCTTCTTTTCTTTTACATTTGGTGGAGAAACATTATCATTATCTGCTGCTCTTGCAACTCTATCTAAATTACAGTCGGAACCGGTTCTTGAAACCATTTCTAGTCAAGGACAAAAAGTTATTGATGGCATAAATAACCTTATTAGTAAACATAACTTACAAGAAGTGCTTTTTACAGCCGGTCACCCATCATGGAATTTTATCATAATTAAGGATGCAGGGTCTTATTCCAGTTGGCAACTTAAGACCTTGTTTCTTCAGGAAATCTTCAAGAAAGGAATAATAACTATTGGTGCTCACGTTATAACGTATGCTCACAGCAATGAAGATATTGAAAAGCTCTTAAATGCTTATAAAGAAATATTTTTAATCTTTGATGATGTTACCAAAAATAATTCTTTGGAAAAATATTTAAAATGTAAGCCATTAGAACCATTATTTAAGGTTAGATAAAATGTTTAAATACGGTTTAAAATTATGGTCTATAAATGAAAATTATATTAAAGAGGCTAAAGAACTATATGAAAAAGGATTTTATAGCTATATAGAGCTTTATATTGTTCCAGAGTCGTATGAAAATTATATTAAGTTGTGGAAAAGCCTCGATATTCCCTTTATAATACACGCAACACATTATAGACATAATATGAATCTTGGAAAATCCGATAGCTGGCCTAAGAATCTTGAGTTAACAAAAGAAGTCCAGAAATTTGCAGATCAATTAACCTCTGAAATAGTAATTTATCATCCCGGTATTAATGGGTGTATCGAAGAAACTGTTAATCAGCTTAACAAGATAGATGATAACCGTATTTTTATTGAGAATAAACCTTTTATTGCAATTAACGAATCATTTTTATGCAATGGCAATTCTCCTGAAGAAATCAAATTTATTATGGACAATACAGGGGTAAAATTTTGTTATGATATTGGTCATGGAATATGTTCTTCAAACAGCAGACACGTAAATGTATACACAGATTTGGAAAAATATTTAGACTTAAATCCTAAAATGTTTCATTTAACTGATGGTAACTTTTTAGATGTATATGATAAACATTATCATTTTGGTAAAGGAACATATGACATTAAAAAAATACTAAAATATATTCCAGATAATAGTTCAATAACAATTGAAACTTATAAGGATTCAACAGAAGATCTGGAAGATTTTAAGAAGGATATAGACTATTTAAAAAATTTAGAGAGGACAGAATATTGAGCAAAAAGACAGCTATATTATTAGGTGGAAATGCTTTAAGTCAAGGAATTATCGATAAATTTAGAGAGAATAATCTTAAAGCTGTCGTTATAGATTGGCGAGAAAAGCTGGATTTGGACTATGATCTACATATAAAAGCCGATGCTAAAAGCCTTGAAATTATAGAAGTTCTGGATAATTATTCTTTAAAAGATGTAAATCTGGTATATACGAGTATGGATAATGCAGGACTTGCATTAAGGGCACTATGTAAAAAATTTAAACTACTGCATTCTTCTGAAGAAAGTATTCTTAATGCATCATCGAAAGATTTAATGAAAAGAAAATGGGTAGAGAAGAAACTTTTTACTAGAATTTCCTATACATTAGAAAAGCTGGATTTAGAAAAAATTGAAAAATTAAATAAAAATTACAAATTAATTATAAAGCCTTGTATTTCTTGTGCATCCAGGGGAATAACCATTCTTACACTTAATAGTTCCGTCGAGAAAATACAGGAAGCTTATAATAAAGCAGAAGAAGAGTCAGCAAATAAAAAAGTTGTTGTAGAAGAATTTGTTGAAGGCATAGAACACACTGTTGAAATGCTGGGTGATAACTTTGGGAATGTAGCTGTATATGGAATTTCAAGAAAATATCATACACAGAATACTATTAATAATAAAGTAGCAGTTAAATTACACTACAATTCCATCGAATGTACAGACAATTTTCAAAAAGAATTGGCTAACTTTGCTATAGAATGTTACAAAGCGCTTGGTCTTAAAAATTCTCTTGGTCATTTTGAAGTTCTATTGAAAAATGATGGATCATTTGAACCGGTTGAGATTGGCTCAAGATCAAGTGGCTTTATTGCCAGCCATTTAGTGGATATAACCAGCGGAAGAGGTTTTTTAACAGATTATATGCAAGTATTAAATGGTGAAAAAATAACAAATGGTTTAATTGAACAGACTAATTTATCTTCTATGTATTATTTTTATGATATTCCAAAACATTCAACATCAAAGAAAAAAACAAACCTGATGGAATACATAAATCCACAAATTCAAAGTTTATATCATTCAAGAGATAAATTGTTACCCGATATGCAATATGGTATGATTCACAGTGATACTGAACGTGTTGGATACGAAATTTTAAAAGGGCCCAGAAATACCTTAACAATAGAAGAAGTAAATAGGGCTGAAAGTATATTTATAGAAAATTTTCTTGAGAGAAATTAACTTAGCTTAGTTTAAAGGTTCAAAATATGTCGAAATTACCTGAAATAGATAAAAATAATACAATAAAAAGATATTCCGATAGGTTAAAATTGTATGGGTATTCACCGAAAACCTTAGGTTGGGTTAAGGGTAAGCAAGACATAAGATTTGATATTCTAATCTCTCAATATAATTTTGAAAACAAGTCACTGCTTGATATTGGCTGTGGGTTTGGTGATTTAAACAAAAATTTAAAGAAAAATTACAAGAATTATACTTATCTGGGAATAGATTTAAATGATGAATTAATTCAAATAGGAAAAGAGCTTTATAAAGAAGAACATATCAGATTTGAATCTGGCGATTTTTTGGAAAAAAATTTTTCAGAGCAATTTGATTACATTATAGAATCAGGAATCTTTAACCATAAGCTTGAAGGAATATCAAACTACGACTTTATTGAAGCTGTTATAGAAAAATCTTTAAAAATATGCAATGACGGAATTGCGTTTGATTTTCTCTCTGATAAAGTTGATTATACTGATGGTCATACCTTTCACAGTAGTCCTGAAAAAATTTTATCCATAGCTTACAAATTTTCAAGAAATATTGTATTAAGAAATGATTATATGCCTTTTGAATTTAGCCTTTTTCTTTTTAAGGATGACTCTTTTTCAAAAGAAAATACTGTTTTTCAAAGATACAATATTTTAAATAACAGGATATAATGCTATATGCCAATACCAATATTTGATTGTTTAACTCACCCGACATTGGATGGAAACTGGATTAACAATAAATATCCAAATAAAAATTGTGTAGAATCCATAGTTATAGAAATGCAAGAGAATAACATAATAGGTGCTTTTGCTGTTGGAATGAAAAATATAGGTAATTACAATATTGATACTTATGCAGATTTTATAAGGTCTAAATCTACCTCTCTCTATCCTGTAGCTTACTTTGACTTCGAAGAGATAAAAGATAATAACAGTATTTCTATATATCTAAAATTTATAAAACAAAAAGGTTATATAGGAATAAAAATTCATCCTAGGTTTTCTAGAATAAGTTTAGAAAATGAATATTTAGAATATATAATTAAGCAGGCTAATGAATTGAAATTAGTTGTAATGATTTGTACTTACTTTGAAAGTAAGGGATTTTCTGATCAAAATAACCTGATTACATTAAGGAAATTTTTGCAAAAAATCGATAATCAAAAAATTATTCTGCTTCATTCTGGAACCATTCATCTTCTTGAGATGATGCAAATAGCTAAAAACTTTGAAAATGTCATACTTGACTTGTCATATACACTTTGTAAATATGAAGGAAGTTCTGTTGATCTTGATATAAACTACTTATTTAAAAACTTTGACAAAAGAATATGCGTAGGATCAGATAGCCCTGAAATTACATTAAATCAATTAAGAAAAAGGTTCGAGTTTTTTTCCGAAAAGATAAAAATTGAAAAAGCTGAAAATATTGCCTTTAGAAACATTTTAAATTTTACAGATTTAGAAACTTAAACATACAACAACGCTCACATTAAAAAGGACAAAAATGATAGATATATCTGGAAGAAAAATTGGTAAAGAATATCCGCCATTAATTATTGCTGAAATGTCTGGAAATCATAATCAATCTTTAGACAGAGCATTAAAAATTCTAGAAGAAGCTGCTAAATCAGGTGTACATGCCATTAAAATCCAAACATATACAGCGGACACTATGACTCTTGATCTGAGCGAAGAAGGATTTTATATTAAAGATCCAGATAATTTATGGTTTGGTAAATCTGCATATAAGCTTTATCAAGAGGTTTATACTCCCTGGGAATGGCACAAGGTTATTTTCGATAAATGCAAAGAGTTAGGTATTCTTGGATTTAGTACTCCTTTTGATATAACTGCAGTTGATTTTCTTGAGTCTCTTAATGTTCCTTGCTATAAAATAGCTTCACCAGAAAATATTGATATTCCACTTCTCAAAAAAGTGGGCTCAACAGGTAAACCTGTGATGATCTCAACTGGAATGGCAACAATTGCAGAAATTGATGAGTCTGTAAGAATATTAAAAGAATCCGGTTGTAAAGATGTAATTTTACTAAAATGTACAAGTGCATATCCTGCAGATCCCAAAGATTCCAATATTTTAACATTGCCTCATATGCAACAGCTTTTTAATTGTGAAGTAGGAATATCTGATCATACCCTTGGAATAGGAGTAGCAATTGCAAGTGTGGCTTTGGGAGCTACAGTTATAGAAAAACATTTTACATTATCCAGATCTGATGGTGGAACAGATTCAGCATTTTCAATTGAACCTGAAGAGATGACAATGCTCGTGACTGAAAGCCAACGAGCCTGGCAGGGAATAGGCCAAGTTCATTATGGCCCAACTGCACAAGAACATAATTATTTGAAGTATAGACGTTCTATTTATGTAATACAAGATATACAAGCAGGTGAAACTTTTACAAAAGAAAGTCTAAAAATTATAAGACCTGGTTATGGTCTTCCTCCAAAATATTATGATATATTCTTGGGGAAAAAGTCTGTAGTTAATATTAAAAGAGGAACACCTCTTTCTTGGGATATGATATAGTAAGACTATATTTATAAATAAGTGTAATAAGGAAGTATGAAGGCGCTCTTTTATTCAATATATAATACCTGTATTCCTGTTTTGGGGACAGAATTAGAAATTATGTCAAATCATCTCGAAAAAAGAGATGAAGTTTATGTATTGAGATGCCATGGTGAACTTGAATACTGTGATGTAAACCCAGATCATAACGAAAATATATGTTACAGGTGTAATAAATCTTTCTATGAAAATATAAAAAAGATTAATTTACCTAAAAAAAATGTACTGAAAATTCCCAGATGTGAAATTAATTATAATGAATTACCTGCTGTATTTAAAAATTTGCAAGAGTTAAAAGAATTTAATTTGAATGGAATTAAGTATGGTTTAGCAATTGCATCAACATTGATTTCTGAATACAAAGATCATGAGCTTAATACCATCTTGCATAGAAGAAAAATTCATAGATTATTAAGAACATCTTATTTTACTTATAACTTCATTCGAAATGTACTAAAAAAAATCAAACCAGATTGTCTATATCATCAAGGGGGAAGATCATCTAACATATTTCCTGTTTTTAAAGTTTGTCAGGAATTAGGTATCGATTCATATTCTATTAATAATGCAGGTACATTAGACAAATATGCATTATATAAAAACAATATTTTACATAATGCAAACATTTTGAGCCAGGAAATGAAAGATTTATGGGATAAATCTTCAGAAAACAAAGAGGAAATTGGCGCAAAGTGGTTTATAGATAAGAGAAATGGAGTTGATAACTACCAACTCTCATATACCAAAAATCAAAAAAGAGATTCTTTGCCTGTTAACTTTGATGTAAGTAAAAAAAATATTGCCATATTTAACTCTTCTATCTATGAATATGCTGCAATAGAAGGCTGGGAAAATCCAATATATGAAGATGAATTAGATGGATTAAAAAAAATATTTGAATCATTTAAAAATGATACAGATATAAAGTTTTACTTAAGAATACATCCAAATCTTAAAGATCAAAATAATTCACAAATGCAGGAATTAAAGAAAATAAGTTCTATTAATTATCCAAATTTAGAAATTATATGGCCTGAAGAATTAATTGACAGTTATGCATTAGTAAATGCTTGTGATAAAACTTTAGTCTTTTTGTCAACTATTGGAATTGAGGCTTGTTTTTGGGAAAAACCATCCATACTTGCAGGAAATTCCCCTTATTCGGGTTTGGATTGTTGCTATAAACCTAAAACTCATGAAGAGCTCATTGAATTGCTTAAATATAATTTAGTTCCAAAAGATAAACAAGAAGCATTAAAATATGGTTATTGGAACCTGACAAGAGGTATATTTTATAAGAGATATGAACCTAAGAATATTTATGAGGGTACTTTCTTGGGTCAAGACTTGAAAATAAAGATATCTGCTATTGATAATTTAATATGTAAATTATCGGTGAAAATTAAGAAATTTTTAAATATAAATAAAATTAAATAATGAAACTGGAGGCCACGTAATTATTTTATGACTCAAGAAAATTTTAATAGGGGAAAATTTAGCGATATTGATAAAGACTATTTTTATTATATTGATGAATTATTAAAATCAAATGTTGATAAAAAAGACTTGATCTATAATTTTCCTGTTTATGTTGGTTCTGTAAATTTGGGAAGATTTTTATTTTTTTATGATCTTTATAAGCAAATTTATGAATTAAACGGTCATATAGCCGATATAGGAACTTATAAGGGAGCTTCATTACTCACTTTTGCAAAATTGGTAAAACTTTTTGAGCCTTATAATATAACTCAAGTCTATGGTTTTGATTGGTTTAAAGGAATGCAAGCCTCATCAGAGGATAACTCTCAATATGACGGTCAATATGTTGCTGATTATGAACAATTATCAAAATTAATAGAATTACAAAAGCTTGATAATATAGCAGTTCTTCATAAAATGGATATAGTCAAAGAAATAGATGATTTTATGAAGGATAATCCATATATGAGATTTAAATTGGTTTTTGTAGATTGTGGTATTAAAAATGTTCTGGAAAAATCTCTTGAGAATTTCTGGCCGCGTATCATTAATGGTGGAATTCTAATAATGGATCACTATAATGGTGAATGTTCTCCAGCTGAAAGCAACATTGTAGATAAATATATCGGCAAAAATCATATAAAACAAATGCCATTTAACAGACAACCTACAGGCTATATTATAAAGCAGTAGATTAAAGTCGATTAAAACAAGAATAACTAACAGGACTTACGCAATTTGTATCAAACCCAGAAATAATAACAAATAATTCTTTGAAATCGTTAGAGAAGTGACTTGGTATATATTTTATAAAACTAATCTGGTCAATAACCCAGCAATATTGGTCATTTTGAAATTTTACGTAAGTCATGATCTTGAATATAGGTCCATAATTACAACAAGATAAATGAAGCTTTTTCCTTTGTTCATTTGTTACCTGTCTAATTTTTGGGAGCCAGTTTAGTATTAAATACATATAGATAATAAGATACCACAGATAAGAAAAGTTTAAGCATTATCTCGCCAGTTCCAGTTAGGAGCAGAATAATTATTAAAATCAGGAAATAGCTTGTTAAATTTATCTTTGTATATCTGTGAAAATTCTTCAGAGTGCCAATCAGCTTTTTCAATTTTACTTCTTGTAGCAACCTGGAAGTATGGTGATAATCCATATTCTTCAAGTGTCACTGGAGACCTATAACCAAGGCTTTCTACAAATTTGGTCATTTTTGTTTCAGGATAAGGTATAAAGAAACAACTTTGAAATCTATAATTAGGATTTATTTTCATCCATTTATCAATATATTTTCTATTTATTTCAATATCTTCAATATTTTCACTCGGATTTTCAAATATCATTGATGTCATAATTTCTATTTTAAAATCTTTTAAAGTATCAAATATTTCAGTACATAAGTCAGGATCAATCCTTTTATTCATAGCTTTTAGAATATTTTGGCTGGTATTCTCAACTCCTACAAAGAATCTATCAAAACCAGATCTTTCTAATAAAGCAAAATCATCATAGGATAAATTCTTAAGATCCAGGAAAGATGCATTTCCTCTCCAGTAAATATTCAAGTTATTCTTTAATATTCCTTCTGCAATTTCAAGAAGAAAATCTCTCTTATAACATAATGTTGCATCTGAAAACCACAAAGATCTTAGATTATACTTTTTTACAAGATACGTAATATCTTCTATTACTCGATTTGTCGATAATCCATTCCAAAGATGAAATCCACCCCAGGAGCAGAAATGACAATTATTTGGGCAACCAAAAGAACCAGTGTAATTTAGTACTCGATTTTCTGTTAAAAGCTTATCATATTCTATTAAATCAAAAGGAAACTCGGGAAAATTGGTTAAGTCATATATAGAGTCTTTCACACTTACTCTAGGGGCATTTTCCGTTATTAAATGAAGATGTTGTTTATCATATATGTATGGAATGTCAATTTCTATCTTATTTTCAGAAATATTTTGAACTAAATCAATAAAATTATTTATTCCAGGACCAATTATTGCATAATCAGCATATTCACTTTGCAGAATACTCTTAGGATCTGCTGTTGCGTGAGCCCCACCCCAAACTACCTGAGCATTTGAGTTATATTTCTTAAACAATTTTATAGCTTTAATTCCTGAAATTATTTGATAATTAGTCATTGCACTAACGCCAAAAGCTAAAGTGTCTTTTGCATATTTTGCAATTATTTCCTCGTAATTCCTATTTGTATATTCGTGAATTATGATAGGGTTAAAGTTTTTTTCTTTAAGTTTGGCAGCTAGATATAATAATCCATATGGAGCCCAATCATATGACTGATCATCACTAAAAAGTCCGTAAAATAATAATATTGTATTTTTAGACATTTTCTTCACCTATAAACTTATGTTTAATTTAATAATAGTATAAACCTTTAAATTATTCGCTTTATTTAAAATCATAATTCATTTCAGGTAAGTTATTTCATATTTTTTCTTACTGTTTCCGTGATTGACTTAATATTCCAAAAGTTTTGAGGAATTAAATCTTCATTAGGAATATTAATATTAAATTCTTCTTCTATTTGACTAATGAATGAAATCATACCAAAAGAATCTAGGACTCCTGAACCAAATAAGTCTTCTTCAAGGTTTATTTGATTAGTAGATTCCTTTCTTAATTTATTAATTATTTTTTCTATCCTGTTTTGTACGTTTTCCATTATTTAGTCCTTTTCAAATTCATTACGATTTTTAATTAAAGCTAATGAGTCAATTTCCAACACTTCTAATATAGTATTTATTTTAGCTTTTGCACTCATTTCAGATATGGAAATTCCTTCTATAATTATTTGTTGCATACCACTTTGCTTATATTTATCTAATAGCCAAGTAAAATCATTAATTGGAGAGGGATTAAGCTGCCTGACAAATAATCTTTCTTTAACGGGAATTTTTTGTCCTTCATGTATGATATTACCGTCAAATTCTTTAATATAACGATATGTTATTTTATCTTTAGTTAACCACTCTGCACGATGTGTAAAACTGCAATGAGTCGGATGAAGTCCTAATGTCACAATATGTGCATCATTATTATGTAACCATTCATAAAGGGAATCTTCACCCCAAGCATCTATGGGACGTAAGTTAACAACTTTACTTGTATCAGGACCTAATGCCGCAAAAGAGAAAAAAGGACAAATCGTTCGCCTAACATGTTTAAGCTTTCTAAATTCCTCACTTAAAGTTCCTGTAAGACTGAGTTCTTTATCCAAATCACAAATTCCATCTTTAAAACCATTAGTAAAGGTAGGCATAAAAAGGGTTCTGTCAGGTCCTGTTACATTTACTAATATATCTAGAATCGCCTTACATAATTCTTTTTCAGGCAATTTGACAATTCTTGCAAAAGGCCATATTGCTGAATATATCACAATTGGTCTACTATCATTCCCTAATAGATTTTTTAAAGCTTTTTCAATATTTAAAAGCATATTTATTCTCATATTTATAGGGTACTAATAATACCTAACATAATCTATCTAAAAAATGGTCTATAACCAAATTCATTTAATTTTCTATTCACAAAATCAACATCAAAATCTTTAGCATTAATAAGATCTTTTATTGTGCTTAATGCATCATGAATACGCTCTTCTGATTCAGTTCCTATAGAAATACGTATGAAACGCTCTGTGCTAGAACCATAAGCCAATCCTGGAACTACAGCAATTCCATGTTTGAATAATAAGTATAAAGCAAAATTTAAAGAAGTTTCAGGAAAATTTTCAATGCTAACAAAAAAATAAAACGTTGAATGCCCATTTAAAGGTTTCAAACCGAGATTATTCATAAAATTAGCAATGCGTTTACGCTTCTCAACTACTTCTGTAACTTGAGGAAGTGTAATAGATATGATTCTATCAAAATATTTAGCCAAATAATAAAGTAGTACAGAAGAAGCACAGGTTATAAGATGTTGATTTACCTTTAATATATATTCAATGACATCTGGACTAGATATCGCATAACCTACTCTCCAGCCAGACATTCCTAAATTTTTAGATAATGAATTTATGACTATTATTCCATCTTTATTAGGAATAATATTTGCTAAGGAACAAAACTGTTTATCAACGACAAAGTCACTATAAGCTTCATCAACCAGGATATAAATACCTCTTGGACGGCATTGATTATATAAAGAAATTAAATCTTCCTTTGAATACATCCAGCCAGCCGGATTATTTGGATTATTAATTATCAGCATCTTGGTCTTTGGAGTGAAATACTTGTGAAAATCTTCTATATTAGAGTTATATGGGATAAACTTTGGTTCAGCCCCGGCCAATCTTAATTGCTCTTGATAACTAAGCCAGGCAGGCTCATGTATTAAAGCCTCATCTCCATAATTAAGAACAGCTTGCATTGCCATAAATATAATAGGCTTTGATCCTGCTGAAATTATTATTTCGTTTTTATAATCTACCGAAGCATTATAGTATTTTTCATAATAATTAGCTATCTTTTGACGTAGTTCTAAAATGCCCTGACTCTCTGAATAATGATAACCTTTAGCTAAATCTAACTTTTTAAAATCAAAAAGCGGAATATCAAAAAAAGCTTCTCCTAATGATAAGGTCGTAATATCAACACCTCTACGTTTTTGATCATAGACAATCTGATTAATATATATAGATAAAGCTTCTGGAATATTCTTAACCTTATCGCTAAGTTGCATTTTAGGCAAATTATTTATCATTTTAAACATTTTCTTCCATTAATATATTCTTGCGCACTTTATTACTTGATGTAACTGGAAATCTATCCTTAATTATAACATTTTCAGGCCATTTATATTTAACAAGGTTATTATGCAACCAACTAACAGTGTCATTTTCAGTATTTTTATAGCTCTCTTTTAAGCGAATAAATAATAAATAACTTTCTCCATAAAAATCATGGGGTATTTTTACAGCAGCAGCCTCTGCTATCGCTTCATTCTTCTCAGCTAAGACTTCAATTTCCCGTAAAGATATGAAATAACCTCCTTTTTTGATAATATCTCGTTTACGACCATCAAGAATCAGTGTATTGTTGCTAATATGTCCTAAATCTCCGGTTGCTAAATACCCATCTTTATCCACAGGGAAAAAGATCTCACCATCTTCTTGTAAATAACCAAGAAATAAAAATGGAGATTTTACTTTTATCTCACCAAGATTTTTACTTTCTTGATCATCTTCAGGGTTTATTGTATCAATTTTTAGCTCTACATATGGTAATATTTCACCAGTACTGCCTTCTATACGATTATTTATGCTATTCACCGTTTCCGATGTACAAAATGTAGTTTCAGAAAGAGCAAAATTTTCTAACATAGTTAGACAAAACATTTGTTCAAATTTTTGCTTTGTTGTCAGATCGATGGGTGCTGTACCTATAAAGCAGTTTTTAATTAGATTACTGTAATCTTTAACTTGGTGCCTTCTTGTTCTTTCAGCAATTGCGATTAATCCTCTAACAATGGTTGGAACTAACCATAAAGTATTAATTTCAAATCTTTCTACTATCTGCCAAAAAGATAAAAATGTCTTACCATTAAAAGGCTCTGTAATAACTGTGCTTGCTCCAACGCAAAGGGGGATTAATCCAAGATTATATAAGCCTCCCAAATAAGACATTGGTAAATAATTCCAGAATCTGAGTGAATTGTCGTTTAATTCGAGATAATTCATAAAAGCACATCCACTAGACCATAATTTATTGCCATCAATAACTATAGCTTTAGGTTCTCCTTCAGTTCCGCTCGTAGAAAGATAAATTCTGGAATTACCTCCTGTTTTATCTAAATAACTGCTTTCTGGTAGCCAATCAAATGAAGAATCAGTTTTGATGGAAATTATATCTATTTGGGATTGAGATATTGCATCTTGTATATCAGAATTTGCTATTTCTGCAATAATACCAAGCCTAGGTTTTACGAGGTTGATCCAACTTAAAACTTCTTGTTTTGAAACATTACAAGGTAATGGCGCAAATCCATAACCACCTTTAATAGTTGCTAGACAGCATGCAAGATTTTCGGCTGAATTTGGTAAGATTGCTAGTATGCAGTCTTCCGATTTTAATCCTTTATTTTTAAATAATGACAAAAATCTATCAACAATAATTGATAATTCTTTATAATTAATTGTTGTCTCATCTGTTCCAATATCACAAATTAAAGCTGTATTACTAGAATTGGCACTAACAATTTTATCAAAATCATCACTAAAAGATCTTATTAACTCATTCATTTAGTTATCCTTCCGTTAGATAAAATAGGAATATTATCTATGTTCATACTTGCACCGGTAAATACAAAGTCAAGATGAAAATTAATGTTATTTTTTCCACCTATAGTACTATTCGAGCCAAAACCAAAATGAACACAACCTGCTGCTCCTTCATCAGTAAGCATCATTCCAGTCAATTTGGCATATTCGTTCAATCCAACCCCACACTCAGCTAAAATATAAGCTTTATCAGAAGCAATTTTAGAAAACTTTTCTTCAAGAATCCTGACATATAGCCCATTTGCACTTTGGATATTCGTAATAAATCCTTTATCAATAGTTAATATAACAGGATCAGTAAGCAATCCAATCTCTGAACAAGTTATTGATCCATCAATTACTACAATGCCTTGAGACTTACCCTCTACAGGAGGAACATTAGCCTCAATGTCCGGAGGAGAAGCAAGTTTAACATCTTTGTTTACAAATCCAGGACAATAATTACCTAATCTTCCACTGATATCTAAACTTATATCAGTACCAGCTTTAGTAGTTATATGAACTTGATTTCCACTTGTAAAAGAATCTGATACAAACTTTACTATGGGTGCATTTGACTTAAAGTCAACAATTACAGAAGCATCTTCTAAAAGATCAAAAGAATAGTCTGGCAAACTTAAATACCTTGCACTATTATCTGAAGCCTTAACCCTTGCTTGAGTATGAGCCATAGACATACTGGTAAGGCCAATAATCAAGTCTGCATTAAACATTTCCGTAGCAACCTCAGCTATAGGTTCCTGTCCATGACATTTTGCCAGAGGCGTTTCAAGTAATTTAACCTTTGATGTTATTTGAGATCCTTGATCAGCAAATAGAGAAGCTATATTTCTAGTAGAAGGATCACATATTATAACTAATGTCTCATTATATTTTAGGTTTCCACAATGAGATAATAAATGATTTATTGGTTTAATATAGTTTTTAAATATAAAATTCATAATTATTAATTATATATTATTCTTATTCCACTTTTTCTAATAACACAAAAGCTATAGCTTTATCTTCACAATGAGATAAACTAATCTTTATCTTATAACTTTTCATTATATTGGTATTTACTTTTGCTGTAGGAATATTATTCTTATCATTTCTTATTTCAATATCAGTATAATTGACTTGTAATACCCCACTTGCAGACAAAGCTTTTATGATGGCTTCTTTAGCAGCAAATCTTACTGCAAGATGTTGAGCCGGATATTGCTTTTTAAAGCAATATTCCAATTCTATATTTGTATAAACTTTCTCTGAAAATTTATCATCAGGTTTTATAGTTTCAAACCGTTTAATACATTCTATATCAGTACCAATAAAAAAATTTTCAATCATAAAACCAACTCTAATTATCACTTATAGATATTTTACTGACTATTTTAAAGAATTTGTACAAAAAATTTAAAAAACCAGTAATATAATTATGCGTTATTTATCCTTTTTGTTGTTTTTTATCATAGTATAATTTTTATTCCACCCTTTGCTAACGGTTATAAGTATTATTTCGATATAAAAATATCCTCAATACAATGTAAATCTCGTTTATAATAAAGATCTTTTTTTAATATTATTATAAATTCAAAGGAATAAGTGTATAATGCTGCTATATAAATTACTATCTATGTAAAAATATAGCTGTATAAGTATTAAAATTAGAATTCATCTAAACTCAAAAATTTAGTTATTCATTATTTGCTGGATCAAATTAGTTTAAAGAAAGGCTTATCGATAAATGGAGATTATACAGCTTCTTGAAAAACTTTTTCCTATATGTAGAAGCATAACTGGAAATGGGGTAAGGCAAACTCTTAATATTTTAAGTGAGCTGGCACCAATAAAGCAGCTTGAATTTCCTACTGGAATACAAGTCTTTGACTGGATTATCCCAAAAGAGTGGAATATAAAAGACGCTTATATTAAAGATAAACAAGGAAATAAATTAGTTGATTTTAAAGAAAATAATCTACATGTCCTTGGTTATAGTGTCCCTATTAACAAGAAAGTATCTAAGCAAGAATTATTAAGCCATATTATAACTTTACCTGACATGCCTGATGCGATACCTTATGCAACTTCTTATTATAAAGAAAGATGGGGGTTTTGTATTGAGCATAAAAGATTAGAAAATTTCATAGATGATGAATATGAAGTTTGTATCGATTCAAAATTGGAAGAAGGGTTCTTAACTATTGGAGAAGGATATATTCAGGGAAAAATAGAAGACGAGATACTTTTATCAACCTATGTATGTCATCCGTCTATGGCTAACAATGAATTATCAGGCCCTGTAGTACAAACATTTCTTTATAAATATTTACTCTCAAAAAAAAGCGATTTGAATTACAGCTATAGATTTTTATATGTACCAGAAACTATTGGTTCTATAACTTATCTTGCTCATTATGGTGATGTACTCAAACAAAAAGTTAAAGCAGGTTATGTTATAACTTGCATTGGAAATGATGCCCCCTTTACTTACAAAAAAAGCAAGCAAGGAGATTCTCTATCAGATAGAGCTGCTATTAATGTACTTAAAAGTTATAACAAAGAATTTAACATTTTAGACTGGTTCCCATGGGGTAGTGATGAAAGACAATACTGTTCATCAGGATTTAATCTGCCAGTAGGTTCTTTAATGTGTTCTCTATATGGTACCTATAAAGAATATCATACTTCCCTTGATAATCTGGATTTTATAAGCGAACAGGCTATAAAAAATTCTATACAAACTTATATTGATATTATAGAAAGTATTGAGACAAATGAAATATACATAAATACAAATCCTCATTGCGAACCACAGTTAGGAAAAAGAGGACTCTACCCAAATCTTGGAAGTCAAAAATCTTATGAATCATATATTAAAAAAATCCAGTGGCTTCTTGCACTTAGTGATGGAAAACACGATGTAATAGATATAGCTGAAAAGCTTAATTTACCGGCTAAAGATTTTAAAGATGAAATCAATAAACTTATTGAAGCTGGTTTATTGGAGAGATATTCTAGAAAATAAAAACTAATATTCCTTTATATATATGTTTTATAGATTAGAAGTTTAAGGATAAAATATAAATAAGTACCTTAAATTAGCTGGAGAAAAAAATGTCTGAAGATTCTATTAGTATAATTTTTATCCAACCATCAGAAATATTTGGTCATAATGCTAATATACCTACATCTTTTATAGAGATGGCAGCAGTTCTAAGAGAAGCTGCCATTAAAGTTGAAATTCTTGATGCTAGATTAGATAATCTTTCTGTTTATCAAACTATTGATATTTTGAAAAAAAAGAATTTCGACATAATTGGAATTACAGGTCTAAATTGTGCTTATAAATATGTTAAAGACTTTAGTATAGAATTCAAACGAGAATTCCCTGAAAAACCTTTAATTGCTGGTGGTTGTTTTATAATGAGCCAGCCAGAAATGATTCTAAGCCGTATTCCTATTGATGTTGCTTGTATAGGAGAAGGTGAGGAGGTTATTGTTGATCTGGTAACACGTCTTGTTAATAAGCAAAATATTAGTGATATTAATAATCTGGCTTATATAAAAGAAGGTAAGTTCTTTCAAACTCCCAAAAAAAGAATAGAAAATCTTGATAAATTTCCTCTACCTGCATATGACTTATTAAATATGAATCGCTATTTAAATAGCCCAAATGCTGATCCTTTCCTAGTATCAACTGGTAGAGGATGTATTAATCATTGTTATTACTGTAGTAATCCATATCCACAAGTTGTTCGACCATCACCATCAAGAATAGTTGAGCATTTTGATTTATTGCATAACAGATACGGAGTAAAAAATTTCGCATTTTCTGAAGAAAATGCTTTTTATCCTCAAGATTGGCTGGTTAAAATTTGCGAAAGGCTTGTTGAACTTGATAGAAGCTATAATTTTGGTGCGGGCGGTTGTCCTAATCATGTGACTGAAGAAATAGCCCAAGCTATGGCATCTGTTAAAGGAACAGCTAAAGCCGGTATTGCTGTAGAACATTGGAATCCTCAAATTCAAAAAGGATTTTTTAGAATACAACAAAGTGAAGGAATAATCCCGTCCCTGGAGATTTTCAAAAAATACAATATTCCTGTTATCGGGTTTAATATTCTATGGGGACATCCAAAAGATACTCCTAAATCTTTTAAAGAAACTCTG
The DNA here is from genome assembly GCA_001784615.1 of Candidatus Melainabacteria bacterium RIFOXYA2_FULL_32_9. Classification (NCBI taxonomy): domain Bacteria; kingdom Bacillati; phylum Candidatus Melainabacteria; species Candidatus Melainabacteria bacterium RIFOXYA2_FULL_32_9. The sequence goes on along the minus strand of MFRQ01000159.1, from coordinate 1,217 downwards.
AAAAAGTCACTTAAAATAGTAAAGAAATATTCCATTGAATCTTTATCACTTGCAACTTTGGTTGTTTATCCTAATAGTCAATTTCTTAAAGATGCATTAAAAAAGAATAAGATAACAGATTACGAAGATTATATGTATTCTATGATTGGTTATGGTCCTTACGTTAACCTTACTGATGTAGATGATGATGAATTTAGAAAGTTCATGGCAAAATTAACTGCAATAAATTATAGTAAGGATTATTTACGTAAAATTTTATTTTCCAATCAAAAAGGAATTGCAAAAAACATTAGAGAAAGAATAATTAGCCTGATTAAACTGTCTAAAACATTAAAAAGGCTGTTTTTACTTAATATACTCTTACTATTACCAAAGTTTCTTAAGAATAAATTTCGCAGTACCCTAGAAGAAGCTTTTTATGCTCCTATATATAATCCTAATATAAATCATTATCATAAAATGAGTTGTTTACAGGAAATTCTGAATTTACCTGAACATAGTAAACTAACTGCGTTATATACAAAAAACAGGAAAAATCTAAGTAAAGTACTTAACAGTGTTAGAGAAGCTAATATAGGTTTTAAAGGGTTTGTTAATAATAATAATAATACAACTGTAAATGAAGTGTATAATTATCCTGTTATCCCCTTAGAAAATATTGATACATTGAATCCTGATTATATATTAATTTTTTCACAAGAATATAATGATCAAATTCAGGAGAGAATTTTTAAACTTATACCAAATGCAAAAGTAATTAAAGTAGATTCTAATTATGAATATAAATATCCAACAGGGTTTTTAAATACTTACTTTCAATTTACTAAAAGCAAATAATCAGAATAAAATTAGAAAGTAGTGCAATAACGTAAAGAGATCAAGCGTTAACTTAAGTTAGGTAATATTTAAGGAACAAACAAAAAAAACTTACGTATTAATATAAAGGTCACAAAAATATTGCAAGAAAATGAAATACGTAAGATTAAGCGAAGCCGAAGAAATTACCATAGTTGAAATGAGGAAATATCATCCTAAAATGAGATTACCGCATAACTAAATTATGGTAAAATAGAGACATATCGAAGATGAAGAGGATAAAGATATGTCATTTTTTATGCTGGGAGCAAATAAAAAGATAAAAGAAACGAATAAGTTAATAGGCTTGTTAAAAATACTGAATTGGGACAGATGCAAAAAACATTTAAAAAGTGTTCATA
>MFRQ01000158.1 GCA_001784615.1 Candidatus Melainabacteria bacterium RIFOXYA2_FULL_32_9 | reverse complement strand
CTTCTTTGAAATAATCTTTCACCCAAGTTTCTCTTTTTATTCCTCTTCATAATAAAATAATAAAAAACTAATTAAAGTGTAAGTTTTAGCAAAATTGTAGCTTTAAAACCATTTCTTAGGCTCAGTTATTAGCGGCATAAATAGCCAAATTTTTTACCAGACCCGAAGGGTGAGTACTGACAATAATATAGTATTTTGTAACAAGCTTTTTATCAGGACGAATTTAAAAAATTTGGCGACACAATCGTTCAACTTTTTAAAATCTTCTATAATAATGCTTCTTTTGACGATTTAATGCATGATCCCTGTTATAAACTTATAATGTGCACAAGCAATGGAGAGTTTACTGCCATGGGACACTTTAACTCTTTATATTGATGCAAGTTGAAATATTACGAAGCTTACACTATTAAATATTTAAGGATTTATTTTTAAATTGATGTATTGCTATTGTCACTGTTTTTTTGCTACAAAATTTAGTCCAAAGAAAAAATATTCCCTTAAAAAATCAATTTTTTGAAGATAATTCTGCTCAATATTGATTAAATTGTCATTATTAAAATTATTATATAACCAGGGGTAAAAGAATTTTATGTATTGAAGGTCAGAATCTATTATAAAATTCTGCTTCTCTAATTCATCTCGCCATTCCTTGATATTTCTATAATTCTCATTCCCATATAAAACTTTCTTCTTTAAGTATTCATCATAAATTTCCGTAACTTTTTCATTACCACGTATTAAATATAATCTTAATTGATGAATAATATTACCACCATTTGCTTCTAATATAATTAATTTCCCATTAGGTCTAAGCATCTTATATAAAACACTTAATGCATCTTGCAGAGGCTCCAGATGGTGCAATGTATCCTGAATAATAATAGCATCGTAAGAATTAGGAGAGATTTCAGAGTCAAACAATGATTCACAACTTACCGTAAAAAGATTAGTGTTTCCATATTTATTCCAAAAGCCTTTACGTTTTTCTAAACTAGTAGAATATTTCTCTCCAATAGTAATGCCATGAACTCGAAACTTATTCATTGCCAGAAATAATGCTGTAGTTCCATATCCACATCCACAATCACATATATCTTGAATAGAATCATCAAGATGACTTAGCAAATATCTAAGACGCTGGCAAAAATATGCTTTTCTCATCCTGAACATTGAAGGATCTTTAAGGAACTTATAATATAGTTTTAGCTCCTCATTACTCTCCATTTCTCTTATTAATAATTCAAAGAATTTATTTACATTCATTGAATTAACTTTCGTATTAACTGATAAAGTTCTATTTAACACCATAACAGGCCTCAACCAATTTCAAAAACAAACCTACATTATGAAAATATACAAAATTAACCTTCAGAAATTAATCTTCATATAGGCAGATTATATCGACTAATAAATTCATACAAATTAAACATTATTGATTCCTTTCATACGGATTGATTTAAACAAGTAATAACTTAATTTCTTGATAATATTGATCAGCACACTTTTGCCAGGTATATTTTTTTGCCTGATTATATGGAATATCTTTAAAATCTGTGTTTAAAGCCAGCTCAAGTGAAGCTGAATAGGCATCAATATCGCTTACATCACATAAAATTCCAGCATTACCTATTATATCCATCCTGGATAAATCGTTTGGTGCTACAATAGGCTTATTACATGCCATGGCTTCAAGATATACCAGACCAAAAGGCTCATATATTGAAGGAAGAGTAAATACATCGCAAGCTCTATAATATGATGCCATTTCATTATAAGGAGCATTCATAAGCTTGAATCTATCGCCTAAAACAGATTTACCATACTGGTTGAGATTTTCAATATTATCCCCTGAGGTTAAAATTAATAAACTGCCTTGATTAAGTTTAGCAACTGACTCAATAATAAGTTCTAATCTCTTGTTACTTTGATACCTTGAAGCTGTAAGAATAACTGGTCTTGGCAGATCTATCACTTTAGGTACAACACCTGGATTAAACTTATTAAAATCAACTCCATTAGGAATATACTTAACATCAATATCAGGATAATGCTTCTTTATCCAAAATTTAAACTCTTCTGATAACACAATATATTTGTCTGGCCTGAATTTTAAGTTTCTTGAGGCAATTTTTCCTTTCTCCAAAAACCCGTTATGCTCGGTAAATAATATAGAAGTCCCTTTAATTTGCCTTGCTACTGATGCAACTAAAAGCCCACCCCAATCATTATTAGGGAATATCACATCATATTTACCAAATAATAACCGAAATAAAACGGGAAAAAATGACGATAAGTGCTCAATTACTATGTCAGGAGTAGACGCATGTTTTCCTAAAATTCTATATATTAACTTATATAAAAATAAATTTTTGATAGTTTTATTTCTTCTTGAAAGAGAAAATACAGGTTTACATAAATTATTTTCTTTTTTAGCAGAAAAGATAGTAATATCACACTTATCTTTTAATCTTTCTGCAAGCTCAAGCACAAATACCTGAGAGCCCCCTAATGAGTCCCCGATAGCAGGATGGATAAATGCAATTTTAGGCTTCTTCTGCTCTTTGTTTCTGGAGTACATTTTTAATCTTATTCTCCTTGTTCAGAAATTTCTGTAAACTATCAAGTATAAATTCGTATGTATCCTGAAAAAACAATTTAATAGATAATGCATAAGTTAATACCCCTATAGGCATAAGAATTATCAATATAAGAATATTAGAAAAGTTAAGATTTTTGAGGAAAAGTTTTAATAGAAATATAACAGCGCCCATAATAATAGAACTCAAAAAAGAAGCCTTAAGCGCATCAATAATATCTCCAATTCTCCATTTAAGTTTCCTTACCACTATAGATATAAAGACTATAGCCCAAATAGAACCTACTAAGGACGTAACAAGGCCAATTCCATACAAACCTCCAACCTTAGACCCTAAATATACGGATCCTATAAAGATTGGGGCATAAGCCAGATTACACTTAAGCGTTATATCAGGCCTTCCAACTCCATTCAATAGCGAAGTCCCACACTGGCTAATTGATCTAAGCATAGAATAAATAAGTATCATTTGAAAAATAACAATTGAAGCCTGCCACTTATGCCCAAAAATAGTATTAATATATTCAGGACCAAGTACTACTTGTCCAAAAGCACACGGAAAAGTCAAAATTGATATCATTTTTATAGTCTTTAAAAATCCATTTTTTAGTCTGTCTTTATAATCTTGCAACTTTGAAAAAGCAGGGAAAGATATCATACTAACCGGATAAGTTATGTTATTTACAACCATCATGCTTTTGTCATAAGCAAATGTATAAATCCCAAGAGATGTAGAACCTATCAGACTGCCTATTAAGATATAGCTGGAGTTATTTATAAAATAATCAACTATATTACTAAATAAAACATTCTTTCCATACCTAAACATTTCAATCCAATATTTGAAATTGAACTCTAATTTAGGCCTCCACTTTGTTAAATTCCACAATATTGCTGTACTAATAACAGAAATAATAACTTTTGGATAGATAAAACTCCAAACCCCAAATCCCAATAATGCAAGAATCATATATAAGCTACTTTTTATTATGCCTAATATAGTATCCAGAATTGAAATTTTCTTGAATTCTATATTTTTAATTAAAATAGTTTTTTGGATAGCTCCCAGAGAAAATATGAATATTGCTATGGCAGTAACTCTAAGAATATCAGCAAGCACAGGCTCATGATAAAAATTGGCCACCATAGGTGCTAATAATACCTGAAGACTAACAAATACAGCAGCTGATACTAAAAACAACCAGAAACCTGCATTTAATCTCTCCTCAATATTATCCTGAAAGTGTATAATGGCTGAATTGATTCCAAATGAAGTTATAACCCATATAATCGTGTCAAATGTTATTGCTATAGCTGATATCCCAAAATCCTTAGGAGTAAGTATTCTTGCAAGAACTATGCTGCTTGCAAAAAATATTATTTTTTGAATAATCTGTAGGCTAAACGACCATTTTACACTTTGCCTGGCTTTATCACCTACTTTTTCAACTGTTAAACTGTGCATAATCTTCCCCTTTAACTTGCCTGATCTTTTTGAATCATTACCTACAGAAATAATATTAATTTTGACATTCTGTATTTACCTGTAACTTTTCTTTTTTATAACGTTTATAACAGCAAACTAAAAGGGTTAAAATTACCCAAAATATTACATTAGCAGCTCTATCATAATAAGCGTTACTAACAAAATTCTGAATCATAGTTATAACAGTAATTACAATTATGGATGTTCCGATAATCCTATTATGATTTTCCGGAATACCTTTATCCATAAAAATTGATATCCCTTGAAATAAGAGAAATATAAAAATCATAATAAAAGGAATCAAACCTATTAAGCCAAAGTTGTATGCTGTTTCAAGGTAAACATTGTGGGGTGCATTGGATTCTCCTAAAGGCACAATATTATCAAGAAAATGTTTTGAAGCATTTATTCCCTGTCCTAACAATATATTTCCCTGTAAAATTAAATTATACAGGTTTCTCCACATAGCAAAACGCCATTCAAGAGAGGCTGTATCCATAAATCTTAGAATTAACGCATTTAAAGTCCCTGTATAAATCAAAAACACAGCTAACAAAGTGCTCATGACTGATGAGGCTACAAATAACTGTATTTTTCTTTTCCAGGGTAAAAATAAGCCCATTATCATGAAAATTAAAGCAGTGTTAATTATAGATGTTTTACTGAATGTAGCTGCAAGTGCAATAATATTAAGTATTATCGTGCATATCCAATAAAATTTATGTTTTTTTGAAGTCAATAAGACATATAAAGCAAAACATACAAATAAAGATAGTGCATAGCCATATTCATTGAAATTATAGAATGTTCCTCTAACCCTGTAGAAACCTTCATTTACCATTCCACCAATCCCTGTAGCGTATTGTCCTATGGCAATTACAGCAATGGCATTAAATAAATAACTTAAATACCTGGTTAATTTATGAATATTTTCCTGATCTCTTTCTATGTAATTATGCACAGCCAATATTGAGAAAATAGCAAAAAATATTAGACCAAATGTTTTTGCTAATTCAACAACACTGGTATCCGGCCTAAAATAGTTCAACAATATAACAGCTACATACATTACCATTGCCCATAAATAAAAAGAGGTATTGGAAACAGTTTTAAAATACTTTTTTATAATCCAGAAAACACAGGGAAAAGATAATGAATATAACGCTCCTGTGATAATAAACTTATCATCTAAAGGCAAAATACGTGTGAATGGATATATAAATAACGCAAAAAATAAAAAAAGTTTGGGTTTATCATATAAAATTGGCGTCAAAGCAAGTCCTATCAAACCTAACATTGATAAAACCAATCCTTTTATACCTAAAATAGCTGTTGCAAAACCTGATAAAATTATTAACCCTATTATAAAAAGATAACTATACTGTACTTTTTCTACCTTACTTAAACTGGATATGCTTTCCATTTCCTATATACTCCTTGATAAGTTTGCACTTTATTTATCTCACTTTTGAAACAGTCTATCTTCTTCAATCCACCTATAGACCCGTGAGATTTAACACTTAAGAATTGCGAGTAACGCTGTTAAATCAACGTTACTCGCAATCTAATAATTTATTTTTTAACTAGAGTACTTTCTTCTTGCGGCATCATATTAGAAATTATTTGTTTTATATACTCATTAGACAGTACAGCTTCACTATTTTGCACTTCACGAGCAACAATACCAAATATTGGAATATGATAATTATTAAGTAATCTATTTACTTTTCTTAAAGCTGACTTGGTAGTTTCAAGTCCTGATATTAATATGACGCCATCAACATATGAACTGGTCGTCACTGCATCTGATACGGCCAGAGCAGGTGGAGTGTCCACTAATACCCAGTCATATTGTTCTTTAAGTTTTTGAACTAATATATTAAATGCTGGAGAATACAGGAATTCATTTGGATCAGATATATTAGCCGTATTTGGAATTATACAGAGATTTGGAGCTTCTGATAATTCATGAATAAAGTAAGATAAGTATCTCCAATTAAACTCACCTGTCTCCTTAACTTCTTTTGTTATGCTGGTTAACAATTCAGCAAGACTAAACTGTTCATTTGGTTTTAGACCGAATTCTTTATGAATTGATGGAGTTCTAAAGTCTGCATCAAGAACTATTACAGATCTACCTGCTCTGCTTAATCCATAAGCAATATTCATAAGTACGGTTGATCTTGATTTAGAGAATTCAGTTGAGCTGAAAACAAAGGATTTTGCGCCTGAATTATAACCTCTTATTCTTAAACTGGATACAACTCTTTGATATGCAAGTGAATAGTATGATGCATTATCATCAATAGCCAGCAAAGCATTTGGCTCATTGTATGTTTGCTTATCAAGCCATGGTATTACCCCAAGGACTGGTGCTTTTAATTCTTCCTCAATTTGCTCAACTTCATCATAAGTATCTTTTGTTAGATACATTACCATTACACTTACAATCCCTAACAATGCACCAAGAATTCCAAATAAACCAGCTGTCTGGGTTCTACCAGGAAATGCCGCATATAATGGCACTATAGGATTATCAATTACATTAATATTACTTACTATACCTGATTCTCTAATGCCTGTTTCAAGCTGTTTTGCCTTTAAAGTATTAACAATAAGAGCTAAATTAGCTTCTTCCTGAAGAAGGTGAGATAGAACAAGCTGTTTATTTGGAATAGATGATTTTATTGCTTTAAGTGTATCTATAGCTGAACTTAATACACCACTTTGAGCTAATAAACCTCTATAAGTGGCTTCACTTGACACTAAACTTTCCATCATGGAGGTTCTGACCGGATCAGAAATTAAGATTTCCTCTGCATTTTCTAAAGAACCGCCAACAGTTTGTCTAATTTGATCAGCAAGTTCTGATTTAATTTGGCTAATTCTGGAATTTAAAGCAATTATTGATGGATGAGTCGGAGCATATTTCGTATTAAGGCCGGATAATTCTTCCTGAGCTTCACCAAGTCTGGTTTGTAAAGCTGTTATATTTGCATTATGACCTAAAGCAACAGAATTAATTGCTTTATGCCAATCAATACCAAGTTTTCCTGAAATAGAAGCAACTCTGTTACCTTCTGCTCCTGCTGAGGCAACTATCTCATGATATCTATTTTCAAGATCACTTAACTGACCAACAATACTTGCAGATTCAACTTCTAGATTGATTGTTGAAGCAGCTTGTCTAAATTGTCTAATCTTTTCTCTAACTGTAGCAAGGTTAGTTTCAGCATTTGATAATTGATTGTTTATAGTTTCTTGACTTTGAACAAGTCCTTTTTTAGATTGATCAACATTATTAGCAATATATGCAGCTGCAAACTCACTGGCAACATCTTTTGCTATTTTGGGATCTGACCAGCTGGCAGTTATCTCAATTATGTCGGTACCAACAGGGTTTTGAACATTTATAGCTTTTTGCATTAATTTAGCACCAACTTTAGGATCATCATGAAATTTATATTTTGCACTAATTGTCTGCCATACTTTATCAGATAATACTCCTGAGGTTAAAATCTGCATTTGTGTCAAAGCAGGATTACCGTTCCTGGTTAAAGGAGTAAGATCATTAGCTGTACCTAATGCAGTTACATATTCGGTTTGAGTATTATTTTTAATCAATAACTTTGCAGTAGACTTGTACATCGGTTTAAATATAGCTACTGCATAGAAAACTCCTATCATTAAACCTATTATAGAAAAGAGCAAGATTATTTTAAAATTCTTTCTAAGTATATTTAATACTTTGCCTAAGCTTAAACTCTCCACGGGTTTTCTCCTTATCATTAATATCTGCTACTCGATTATTACCATCTATCATATCTTCTGGTTGGATTAAACATTTCAGCCCAACTGTTATATGAATCAGCAAACCTGCCAAATGGAGATATGATATTTCCCATAAAATCAAATCCTCTTGAGGCCACTGAGGTTGACTTGTCAGCAACTACAACAATATCATTTGGTCGCAAAATCAAGTCATTTGAATTTGGATCTACATAAAAAGTAGATACATTTCCCTGAGGAGTAACTCTTTGAATAGTAACAACCTTTTTATTAGCTTCAGGCATATAGCCTTCAGACGCAGCTATAGCAGAATTTAATCTTGGACTATTAGAGGTAAGTTTATGAACCCCAGGCCTGTTAACTGCACCAATTACTCTGACAGGAAAGTCTGCCGGTGCAAGTGATGAACTGGCAATAAGCATAAAATCCCTATCTGCAATTTGCGCATCAGACTCTAATGTAGGAATATAAACCGTATCTCCCGATCTTAAATAAATATCCTGTGACGCATCTCCCTGCTCAATTAGCTTCATTAAATCTAATTCTTCATTTCTACCCGTTGCATTATTTGTTACTCTAATACGTCTTAAGTCTGCGTTATATTTAATACCTCCTGCATTTGCAACAACACTTGCAACAGTTAACTCTGGAGTAACTGCGGATGTTGTTCCTGCACTTATCTCTCTGCTTGTAACTCTTTCCTGCTGATATAGTCCTGGTTTTTGTACAGCACCATAAATATAAACCTTTGCTGTCTGCATGCCATTAACTTTTAGAGAAACTTTAGGATCTAAAAGATAAGACTTAAATCTTGCTTTAAGCTCTCTGGTTAACACTTCTACATCAGATCCTGCGACAAATATTTCCCCAAAAGGCTCAATAGTCGCATAACCATCAGGTCTGACTAAAATTCCTGGCTGAGTAAATTCAGGTTCACCATAAACAGAGACAGCTATACTATCTCCTGGTGATAATAAATACTTGGTACTTAACGTTTTAACTCTTCCGTTCACATAACTTGAACTTGCGCCAGGAGCTACTGAAGAAATTTCCTGCAATTGCTGCTTAAATTCCTCCACATCCAGTACTTGTGTTAATTCTGCCTGATTGCTCTTCTCATCAGGCACACTGGATAGCTCTTCTGAGTTAGCACAATTCGAATTTAACATTAATGCTAAAAACAATAATGTTATTGCGGCTTTACTTTTCCCCATTTCTAAACACTCCTGTAACTCTACTTGCTAAAATAAACCTGATTATTTTAAATCTATTCATCAATTTGATAATTCGCTTTTATGCTGCCCCTTCCGCCAAAATTACAACCGGGATTGTTTTTAAGAGCAGATAAAAGTCTAATTTTAGATCCCAATTATCAATGTATTGATAATCAAGCTTAACTACCTCATTAAAGTCTAAAATGCCTGATCTTCCACTGACCTGCCACATTCCGGTCAAACCCGGAAGTGTAGCAAACTTAAGATAATGCCACTTACTGTATTTCTCCATTTCTCGATCAAGAGGAGGTCTTGGGCCGACCAGACTCATTTCACCTTTTATCACGTTAAATAACTGTGGTAATTCATCTAAACTGTATTTTCTAAGGAATTTTCCAACTTTAGTGATTCTTGGATCTTCAGTCATTTTAAACATTACATCATTTGTTTCATTCATAGATCTTATCTGCTCAAATTCCTCCTCAGCATCCTGCTTCATGCTGCGGAATTTATACATATAAAATTCTTTTCCGTATAATCCTATTCTTTTTTGCTTAAATAAAATTGGTCCCCTGGAATCCATTTTTATAGCTGTTGCTATTAAAACCAGAACCGGAGATATTAAAATAACGCCAATAAAGCTTGCTACAAGATCAAATATCCTCTTTATTTTCCATTGAAAAGGTCTTCTAAGCCATAAACTATAATTTCTTGCAATCCAGAAAGGATTTACTTTCACAGAAAAAGAATCTTCATTGATAGTTTTGCTGCTTGAAGCTATCAAATGCAAAAGATGGTTTAGCTCTTCTTTTTTACCCTTAACTGTAGTCACTTTTAATTATCCCCAATACAAATCTCCAATAACCAATCTCAAATTATTTAGAGCCTGTCTGACTAAAAATGTAGAAATCAGGCCATGATACAATTACAGGCTCGACTTTTGGACTTAAAGTTGTTTAAAGACAATTCACAAGACGATTCAACTTTAACAAGACAGCTTCTTAATATTTTGTAGAATTTAACCTCATTCATTTTTAAATATTTGTTGCCTATATCTTGTGAAAAATCATGTTTACAAGATATTCGACAGTTGGATATTTTAAAGCTCATCCATGAGTTCAATAAAAATTAACCTATCAATGTGAATAATATAAACCACCAAAAATGGTACTACCATCTGGCTTGTCACTAATATAAAGATAATTCATACCGAAAATTGGTTTTTGATATACTTTTTAAAATAAAGAGGTAATTGGTTAAATTAATATGGATGTAAGACAAGTAGCTTTAAAAGCATTAATAAAAATCATCGAAAAGAGTAACCAGGCTGATGAAATATTGAACTTCTATTCAGGTAAAGTAATTTTTCCATCAGAGTTAAAAAACCTTGTCTCGGGTGTTGTAAAACATAAGTTGACCCTTGATTTTTTCATTCAAAACATTTCAACAAAAAAACTCAAAGATTTATCCTACGAAGTCAAAAATGCATTAAGATTAGCAATATATGAATTAGAATACCTTCATACCCCTGATTATGCTGTTATAAACTCTTATGTAGAACTTGTAAAGCAATATGATAAAAAATCAGGAGCCTTTGTAAACGGAGTATTAAGAAATTTCATACGAAAAAGAAGCGAAATTAATTTTCCTGATGCTGAAAAAAATCCTGTTTACGCTTTTAGCATCAAATATTCTCACCCGGAATGGATGATTGCAAGATGGATACATAATTATGGAATTGAAGATACCAGGAAAATCTGTAAATATAACAACCTTGCCCCAAAACTTGTAATTAGAGTAAATACATTAAAGATTTCTAAGCCCAAATTAATGGATTTTTTTATACATAATAATGTATCTTTTTCCGATGATAGAATCGTTGATGAGTGTATGATTATTCATCATCACAATAGCATAAAAAGCATCCCTGGCTTTGAAGAAGGCTACTGGACTGTTCAAAGTGAGTCATCATCACTTGTATCAATAATTTTAGACCCTAAAGAAAATGAAAGTATCCTTGACCTTTGTGCTGCACCTGGTGGAAAAACCACCCACATTGCAGCTATTATGAATAATAAAGGCAAAATTACAGCAGTTGATATAAACCCTAAAAGACTTGAAAAAGTTAAAGATAATTGTTTGAGATTGGGCGTTAAATCAGTAAATACAAAGGCAGCTGATGCCACTCAATATGTATCTGAAGAAAAATACGACAAAGTATTAGTAGATGCTCCCTGCTCTAATACCGGTGTTTTAATAAAAAGAATAGATGCAAGATGGAGAAAATCTCCGGAAGATATACAAAATCTTGCTAAATTACAATTAGAAATCCTAAATAATGCTGCAAAACTTGTTAAAAATAATGGTATTATCGTATATAGTACTTGTAGCATTGAACCTGAAGAAAATAATCAGGTAATAGAAAAGTTTTTAGAAAGTAATAAGGATTTTAAACCGGATAAAATTGCACCATATTTATCCTGGACAGTTCAAGAAGATAAAGGATATTTTCAAATACTACAATCCAGGCAAAACATTGATGGATTCTTCATTGCCAGGTTGAGAAAAATATAAAGCTTCATTATTTTTGGATATTTGCTCTAAATATGAGATAATATACCAAACTACTAGTCTGGATATAAAAAGAGGAGGATATATGAATAACGATAACGTTATTAACATAGATAAGCTTAATGCTCAGGTTTTTGGCAAATTTAAAAACAGTCCGATTATTCTTTTTTTCATTATAGCTCTGGTTACTATAACTCTGGCAAAATCTATAGTTGTTGTAGAAGCAGGAAAAAGAGTTGCAGTATTTAATTCTTTTACAGGAGTTGAGAAAAGAACTCTTAGAGAAGGCATGCACTTACTGGTTCCTTATATTCAAACCCCTATTTCTTACAGTGTCAGAACAAATACTTATACAATGTCATCTCAAGAGGGGGAAGGTGAGAGCATAAAAGATGATGCGTTGAACTGCTTAACTGCTGATGGGCAGAAAATAAGAATAGATTTATCTCTCAGATATAATTTACTTCCTGAAGAAATTTGGCAAATACACCAGGAAGTCGGTCCTGATTATTTAGATAAAATAATAAGACCAGGATTGAGAAGTATTGTCAGAAACACAATATCTAATTATCCCGTAGTACAGGTTTATTCAGGAAAAAGACAAGTTATTCAAGACGAGATTGAACAAAAAACCAAGGAAGCCCTGGCTAAATATCATATTAACGCCTCTGAAATACTTATCAGAAATGTCACCTTTACTGATGAATTCGCAAAAGCTGTTGAAATGAAACAAGTAGCACTTCAAGACTCAGAGAGAATGCGCTATATACTTGAAAAAGAAAAACAGGAAAAACAACGTAAAATCATAGAAGCAGAAGGTGAAGCTGAAGCTATCAGAAGAAAAGCTGCTGCTTTAAAAGCAAATCCTCAGTTAATTCAATATGAATATGTATCTAAAATAGCCCCTGGCGTAAAAACAATTATCACTAACCAGAATTCAATAATGAATTTACCTTCTGAAATGTTTAATAAATAAGATTATCTAACTTGAATTGATGTAATTTTACAAGATGTCATCGCGAGGAGCGAAGCGACGTGGCGATCCAAACAATATTTATTTTTATTACAAATTTTAAGGCTTAAATACTGAATTTCCTGGATTGCTTCAGGCCAAAGCCTTCGCAATGACAAGTGTTCGCTTTTGCCATATTATTTAGTAATCTTACCACTAGCCATTCGGGTTACATAGAAGAAATTTCAGATAATTTCTCGCTAATTAAAGGATCTATATGGCTATATAGGTCCTTTAATCTTTCTGGATTATTTAAATATAAATAGCCAACTAATGCCTCAAAAGCTGTACTAAGCCTGTGAATTTTTTGATTCGTTCTTCTAGCGGTTGTAACCTGCAAGTTTCTTGCTCTTCTTACAATCTCTTTTTCTTCATCAGTCAAACAATCCTGAATCTTGTACAGTAAATGCACCTGAAATTCTGCATTTACAATACTAATTGTATATTTATGCAGTTTATCAACTTTTGAGGATAACAAAACAGTCTTTTCTCTTGCATAAAGTTCATATACAGCATCACCAATATGCGCATAAGACCTTATAGGAAGATCTTTCATTTAATCATCTTTCTCTTTTTACTTTTAGCTAATCCTTAAATTCCCAGGTAGTTGCTCTATCTTTATGATCTTTTACAGTTATACCAATTTGAGCTAATTCATCTCGTATTTTATCAGATATTTCCCAGTTTTTCTGATCCCTTGCTGTATTACGAACTGATAAAATTACCTCCATAAGCTGATTGGTCAAAATAGCGGTTGGTTCTTCAACTTTTGTAAGATTAAATCCTAATATATCAGATAGTCCTAACAAAAGTGCAACACAGAATGCACATATTTCTAAATTATTTAAATCTTTATGTCTTTGTGCAGAGTTAGCTATATCAAATAAAACAGCTAGAGCTTTTGAGGTATTAAAGTCATCATCCATTGCGTTAATAAAGTCTTTGATAACTTTAATTATATTTTCCATAAATTCAGCAGGTATTTTTTCTTCTAAATGCTGCATTGTATCTATATTATAGAATGGTAAGCGATCTGTTTTAGCCAAATCATCGATCACAATATTTAGAAGATCTCTGGCTTCCTGAATTTTATCTTCACCTAAAATATTTTTTATATCATTATATGCATTTTTTAATCTTCTTACACCAGCTTTAGCTGATCTTAAACCTTCATCGGTAAACTCTATAGGCATTCTATAATTACTTGTCAGTACAAATAATCTAATAGTATTAGCATCATATTTATCCAAAATATCCTTTATAGTCACATAATTACCAAGTGACTTGGACATCTTTTCTTCATTGACAAGAACAAATCCATTATGCATCCAATATTTAACAAATGGCTTATCAAAAGCAGCTTCTGACTGAGCTCTTTCATTCTCATGATGAGGGAATATCAGATCATGCCCGCCGGCATGAATATCAATAGTATCGCCCAAATAACGCTTAACCATAGCAGAACATTCTATATGCCAACCCGGCCTACCTTTTCCCCATGGGCTATCCCAGCCTAATTCATCTTCGGTTTTAACTGCCTTCCATAGAGCAAAATCAAGAGGATCTTCTTTTTTCTCGGAAGTCTCTACCCTGGCTCCCGCTTCCAGATCATCAATATTCTGCTTACTTAAACGACCATATTTTTTATATTTATTAACTCTGTAATACACATCTCCATTTCTTGAATATGCATAGCCTTTATCCACAAGAGTATTAATAATATCAATCATCTCCTGAATATTTTCTGTAGCTCTCGGTTCAATATCAGGATCAGCTATATTCAGCCCATGCATTGCATCTTTAAACTCTTCGTAGTAAGTCTCTGCTATATTTTTTGGAGTCGTACCCACTGCTTTAGCTTTATTAATTATTTTATCGTCAACATCAGTAACATTTCTGACGTAAGTTAGATCATAACCTTTAAATCTTAAATATCTTGCAACTATATCCCAGGTCATATAACATCTTGCATGCCCTAGATGAGGATAATCATAAACTGTAGGACCACAGACATACATTTTTACCTGTTTGTCATTAATTGGGGTAAAGTCCTGAACTTCTTGGGATAATGTATTATATACTTTCATAATTAGAATTTTACCTCTGGATAAATTACTATTACATACTAGGAGCTCTTAAAGCTTCTCTTACTCTTAGCTTAACTCTATCTTTACCTAAAAGTGAGATAATTATAGCGATATCTGCGCCTTTTGTTGTACCGGTCAAGGCTGCTCTTATTGCCCACATAACTTGTTTTGGCTTTAAGTCAGACATAAACTTCCTGAAATCTGCAAGCTGATTATGTATGTCATCAACATTATTATAGCTAATTGAATCAGTGATTTTATAAAATTCTGTTAAAACTCTTTGAGATTCAGGAATATTGATGACATCATTTTGAACCTGCGGATCTATCTCAACAGTATCACTAAAGAAATATCTGACTGCATCAGTAATATCACCTAATGTAGTTAGGGGCTCTCTAACAGCTGCAACCATTGTTTCTAATTGTTCCTGAGTGTACATTGAAAGATCATAAGGTTTAAGATATCGTTTTGCCCTTTCTGTCATTTCAGAAATTGGTAAACTTCTGATATACTGCCCATTCATCCAATTAAGTTTATCAAACTCAAATATTGCAGGACTAGGAGAAACTCTGTTTAAGGAAAACTCCTGAATTAATTCATCTAAATCCATTATTTCCTTACCACTAGCGGGGGACCATCCCAGCAATGCCAGGAAATTAACGAATGCTTCAGGCAAATATCCCTGATCAATAAATTCACTTACAGCAGTTGCACCATGCCGTTTAGAAAGTTTTGTTCTATCAGGAGCTAAAATCATGGCCACATGAGCAAATTCAGGAATATTAGCACCCAAAGCCCTATAAATAAGGATCTGTCTTGGAGTATTTGATATATGGTCTTCACCTCTTATAATATGGCTTATTTTCATTTCCATATCATCAATAACCACTGCAAAATTATAAGTAGGTGTACCATTAGATTTCATAATAACGAAATCCCCAATTAACCCTGTATCAAATTCAAGTTTGCCCCTTATAATATCATCAAATTCAAGGTGTTCCGGTGATACTCTAAATCTAACTACCGGTTTTCTGCCTTCTTGTTCATAGCATTTTATCTGCTCAGGGGTTAGACTCTGACATTTTTCTGAATATGTATAAACTTTCTTTTCAAGCTGGGCTTTCTCTTTTTCTGACTCTAATTCTTCCTGAGTACACCAGCATAAATAAGCTTGACCGGACTCTATTAATTTATCAGCATACTTTTTATATACATCAAAGCGCTCTGATTGCTTGTAAGGCCCGTATGGGCCTCCAATATCAGGCCCTTCATCCCAGTTTAATCCCATTGCTTTTAAGCTGTCATATATATTTTGAGTATATTTTTCCTGAGATCTCTCAATATCTGTATCTTCTATCCTTAAAATAAATTTTCCATTATGTTTTCTTGCAAATAAATAGTTGAATAGAGCCGTTCTTGCCGTTCCTACATGTAAAAAACCTGTAGGACTCGGTGCAATTCTTACTCTTATATTTTGATTTTCCATTGCCAATTCCTCAATTTCTAATGACAGAAATGATGTTACAATAAAAATATATCATTAAGCTTGATTATATTTATTTATTGTAGTAATAAATATATGAATATATTCTTCAACTTTTAAATTTTAAAATAAATATAATATATTGTAAAAATTAAGATTAAGAATTGAAGATTTTTCTTGAAGTGTTATTATCTTATAGCTAACATGCTATCAAATGAGTTAATTGTTTAACATCAATGATATAAGATTAATTAGAAGAGGAAACATAAATGGCATTAACAAACAAACAAGAAATCATTAAAGAATACCAAAAAGCTGCAAATGATACCGGATCACCAGAGGTTCAAGTTGCTATACTAACTCAAAGAATTAAAGAGTTAACCGAGCATTTCAAAATCCACAAAAAAGACTTCCAAGGACGTCGCGGTCTTTTAATGCTAGTTGGACAAAGAAAAAGACTTCTTCAGTATCTTAAAAACGAGGATGCAAGTAGATATAAAAGTTTAATCGAGAGATTAGGACTTCGTAAATAATTTAATAAGAATACAAAGAAGCTGACTAGTAAGTCAGCTTCTTTGTATTCTTGAGCAAAGTTTATGTTCCCATTCTTTTAAAGAACATTTCAGGTATATTGTTAAAATATATAGAAATAAATTTCCACTGCCATTTACTATAAATAATATCTCTATACTTTTGTTGAGCTTTAAAGACATCATATGCGATTTCTTGAGGTTTAGCAGGAGCAATTGTATCTCCATTATTAGCTGCCTTACTCATAACCTCACCTATTTTTACAGTTGTAACGTAAACATCTGATTCTATAAGTCTACTTCTCAAACCTGATAAATAAGTGGTTAATCCTGCTTTCGCACTTCCATACGTATAATTACTGCGTCTGCCTCGATCACCTGTTATTGAGCTTATACCTATTATAAAACCATCTTTTCTAGCTTCAAAATCATTAGCTATAACATTTAAAATCGACACACAACCGGTAAAATTTATATCAATAATCTTTTTAGTTTCTAAAAAATCCTCTTCTGACTCGTATTGATCTCCTAAATAATCAACAGCACAAATAACGCCGACTGGCTTTGGATCCAAACTATTATAGAAATTTTTATGATTGTAGAATTCTAACGCATCAAACTTGAATACTTTTGTTTTTATTTTATACTCTGATTCCAGATTTTCAGCTGCAAATTTTAACTTTTCGGTATCTTTTCCTGCCAGATATATACCGTAACCATTTTTAGCATATTGGGCTGCTATAGCTTTTGCTACATCTGAATTAGCCCCAAGTATAAGCACATACCCCATATTAAATTCCTATCCTCTTAGATTGTAATGATTGAAATTTATTATTACTATCAAATTTATGTTTTAAGGTTTTAAATATTTCACTATTCGGGTAACTTTTCTCAAACACCTCTCTAGTCATTCTAGCATCTTTTGCCAGATTTAATCTTCCCTCGTATCTCAATACTAATTTATCCAGTTCATGTAATAAAAAAAACAAATCAGAATTAACAGGAAAGTTAATGCTGAGAGAATATCCCTCCATAGGAAAAGATAATAACCCATCTTGCTTACCAAAAAAGATTAAAGTAGAACCAAATGGTTGTTGATTACTGCTATTTACTATATCTAGCAACTCCTTTAGGCCTGCATAACCTAATTCTTTAGGGAAAGCAATTTGATATTGAATACATTCATCTTTTCTATCTGCTTTATTTATATTGTCTACCTTATCAAAAGTATAAAAGAAAGTATTATAAGGGATAATAAACTTTTTCTTCTTTTTTAATTGACTGTGAAAATACAGGGAATTATATGTCTTCTGAGATAACAGTCCAGGAAATATAAAAGGCAAATCGTACTGTTTTTTATGATTTAAAGAACTATTCTTTAAATCATCTTTTGTAGCATGCCTGACTCTTCCAACAATTCCCCGTCCAAGATTTTTACCTTTTGATAGACAATCTATCCAGGCTACAGAATAATCAAAGTCTTTTGAATATTCAAAAATATCAAATAAATCTTCAAGATTTCTGGCTTTTATAGATTCTTGATATATATATGGAGTTTCAACTTTTAAAAGTTGAAACTTTGCCCTCAAAATAACTCCTGTTAACCCCATTCCTCCGCAAGTTGCCCAAAAAAGTTCAG
Source organism: Candidatus Melainabacteria bacterium RIFOXYA2_FULL_32_9 (assembly GCA_001784615.1). Classification (NCBI taxonomy): domain Bacteria; kingdom Bacillati; phylum Candidatus Melainabacteria; species Candidatus Melainabacteria bacterium RIFOXYA2_FULL_32_9. Next base: position 4,912 of record MFRQ01000158.1, on the reverse strand, counting down.
GTTTACTCTCTTTTGAGCAAGTCACTATACTTCCATCACCAAGCATAACGTCACAGGAAATAAGATGATTAGAAAAAGACCCTTTTTTATAATGATTTCTACCATAAATATCTGCGGCAATAGCTTCGCCAACTGTAATAGATCGAACTTCCGGAATAACAGGAAGCATCCAGCCTTTTGCAACAAATATATTTAATATCTCTGAAAATTTAACACCTGATTCACAAGTTATAATTCCGCTCTCTTCATTAAATGCCAATATTTTGTTAAATCTAAGCGTAGAAATAACATTAAAGTTTAAGGCATTATCTTCGAAAAAGCAGCCTGATCCTCTAGGAATTAGCTCCTCAGCATTTTGTATAATGGTTCTTAATTCATTTTCCGAAGAAAAATCAAACAAATTTGCGTTAATTTCAGGATGTTTTTCCAAATTAGATACTCGCATATCTGCTTTCTAAATTACTAATACTTTCCAATATAATTCTATCCTTAATTTAATAGATATTTCTGCATTCTGGCAACTGTTCATAATCAATATCCTCTTAAATCCCTTTAAATAACTTGAATCGCTAACTAATTTTAGCCAAAATTCTCAAAAACCCACCCCTGCCACCCTAAAGGTGAATAAAGGGCTTCGCCCTTTATCAAATCTATATAATTTTTGAGAATTTTAATTCAGTTATATCAAGCTTTTTATTGATCTAGCAATTCAGGCTAAATAATAAATAGACAAATAAACATTTTGTAAAATAATGTTTCAATTTCTTAAAAAAAGCATAGAAAAGCTAAAGTAAGTTTTTAAATAAACCGATAAAAATCATGTGACTAGGGATAAATTAAACAGAGGGAAATTAATGAATAAGACAAATAGGCTACCAAGTTCAAATATATCAGAATCAGTATTGTTTTTAATTAAAGGAGCTAAAAAGCGTAGATCCATGGCTGTTGCAAAAGCAAAAATGATCCAAGGCGAATTAGGTGTCATTCCACGTTTAATTGCGATTAAATAACTCAAGTTGCTAGTAAAATAATCGTGTATGTCATTACGAGGTGCTTCGCACTGTTATTGGTTAACAACCTTTCCAATAATACCACTATCATTCGTAGAAAGTGAATACTAGATAATAATTATTGCGAAGTAATCTCAAAGCAAAAATTTCTAGCAACTTGAGTATTAAATAATTCCTAAAAAGGGACCTCCGAAATATCTTGAGAGTTTTAATAATCTGCTAATAGCAGATTATTTTTTTTGAGGAGCAGGTATTGAGGTTGGATTTTTTATAATTACCAGGACTTCGTCCTTTCCAACCATCTTCAAGTTATCTCTTGCCAATTCCTCTATCCCTTTGCTGGATGAATAGCTCTGTATTTGCTTTTTTAATTCTTCGTTTTTTTGTCTTGCAATAGAATTAAGTCTCTCAAGCTTATTAATTTGCTTATTTAAAACTATATATTTAGTAGTATTTAAATAAACTCCTCTAACAGCTTGAATCAGACAAATAATTAGCAATAAAGCGACTAATAAGTAATATAATCTCTTTTTATTAGCCCTCATAATTCTTTCTTTATATATTTTATATCGATCTTTCTTGATAAAATCCATCTTTTTATTATGAACACCTTTATACATCAAGGCTTTCACCTCTTTTTTGGTTTTATAAAAATCATGCCGTATTTTAAGTATATTAATTTTAAAAGAGTCTTTATAAAATTGTCCAGTGCTTTGTTTTATGGACAGCGGAAAAATCATTAAAGATTTTGATAAAAAAATGCAAAGCTGCCCCATTAAACTCTACAATCAAAGTAATAATACAAAGATTAATGAGTTTAAGTTTGTGTCTTTGGCACCTCATTCTTAATAACCAGCAAATAATCGAGCAATAAAAAATACTGAATTAACTATAATCTTCCTTTATTGTTATAATAAGTGTGTTACAAATTTATTTTATTTTTGAATATGTATAACATTCTTGCTATAAGCCCTATAAGCATTGCCGGATCTTTAATAATTAAAGGTCTATCAAAAGGTTTTCAACAACTTGGCAACAATATTTTATATTTAGATATTAGAGAACTTAATTTTGAGATTATTAAAAAATTCAAGCCTGATTTTGTTATTGGATATGATTATGTGCAATTTATAAATCCACAAGCTGAAAAAATCCTTGAGAAACTTAATATCCCTGTGATTCATTATTTTGCAGACGATCCAAACTCTAATTTTGCTCATTCAGGAGATTTAAGCTTATTTAGTAAATTATCTAATTCAGATGGCATAATTTTCTGCTGGGATAAACAATACCTGAACGTATTCAGAAATAAATGCTTCTATTTACCTCTAGGAGTGGATGCTGACTTATATACAGTTCAAAATAACAATACTCAGCAAGCTTTAGATATAGTTTTTACAGGCAGGCCCCTTACAAACATACGATTAACTATATTGAGTGAGATAATTAAAAATTTCCCGGACAAACTTAGCATTTATTCATATAAAAAGCATTTCGATACAAGCATTGAAGACATGCAAAAATTGCTAAATGAAACTGAACTAAACCACTATAAAAACAGTTATAAAGGATTTCTTGAGACAGAAGAACAGCTGGCTGAAGTTTATGCTAATTCTAAAATTGTTCTTAATATCACAATGGATCAGGGTTTAAGCAGTATGAATTATAGAGTGCTGGAAGTTCTAGCAGCAGGAGGCTTTTTATTAACAGATTACAAACAAGATACTGCTGATTATTTTAAAGCTGATAAAGATCTGGTCTTTTATAAAAATAATGAAGAATTAATAAGAAAAATATCTAAATATTTAAATGAACATTCACTAAGAAACCAAATAGCCGAAAACGGTAAAAAAATGGTAATAAATAATAATACGTTTAAACAAAGAGCACAAGAAATTTTAAATAAAATCGGAGAATTACGATTAATTTAGGTGTAAATGTTATTTTTTGTTGAATACAGAGAAAAAATAATATAAAATATCTACAACTGTTTAGTCTTAGGAGTAGCCAATTTATGTATACAAAGTTAAATATAGTTCCATCAAAAAAATTATTAAATTTGCCAACCTACATTTTCGCAGAATTAGATGAGTGGAAAGAAGAGGCACGTTCAAAAGGGGCGGACTTAATTGATTTAGGAATAGGTAATCCTGATGGCGCTACTCCTGCTCCAATTGTTGAAGCTGCAGTAAAAAGTATTCAGGATCCGAAAAATCATGGTTATCCAAGCTTTAAAGGCAAAGACGAATTAAGGCAAGAAATAGCTAAATGGGTAAAAAGAAAATATAATGTCGATGTTAACCCTGAAACCGAAGTTCAAACACTTCTTGGCGCAAAAGAAGGCTTGGCACACCTGGCATTAGCTATGACAGATCCTGGTGATATAAATATAGTTCCTGATCCATACTATCCTGTTCATTCAAGAGGTACCTGGATTTCAAATGGGGATGTTTATCACGTAAAATTAGAAGCAAAAAATGACTTTTTACCGGATCTATCAACTATACCTGAAGATGTAGCTAAAAGAGCAAAAATATTTTTTATAAGCTATCCTAATAATCCAACTTCTGGAATTGCGACTAAAGAATTTTATAAAGACTTAGTAAAATTTTGTACTAAATATAACATTTTATTATGCTCAGACCTTGCATATGCAGAGTTATGTTTTGATGGACATCGCCCATTAAGCATATTTGAGATAGAAGGAGCTAAAGATGTAGCTATAGAATTCCATTCTTTTTCCAAAACATTTAATATGGCCGGATGGAGAATAGGTTTTGCAATAGGAAACAAGGATTTTATTAAAATCCTATATTCTATTAAGACCAATATCGACTATGGAACATCTTCGATTGTTCAAGATGCTGCAATTGCTGCTCTAAAAATGCCAGAATCCTATGTAAATGGAATTGTAGCAAAATACCAGAACAGAAGAGATTTTATGACTGAAGGATTTAATAAACTCGGATGGAATTTAAGTAATCCTAAAGCAACTATGTATATGTGGCTACCGGTACCAGGAAATCAAGATTCTAAGTCCTGGTGCAAAATGGTATTAGAAAAGACCGGAGTCGTATTCACACCTGGTATAGCCTTTGGAAAATATAGTGATAATTATTTCAGAGTCTCATTAGTTGCACCTGATGAAAGATTAAAAGAAGCTTTATGCAGATTAGAATCTGCCAACATAAGATATTGCTAGAAACCAACTTTGAAGGGTGACACAAAAAATCACCCTTCAAAGTGATTAATAAATTCTAAGAAATATTGTATTATTTAGTTATGCTGGAAATATGCAAATTGATTAAGATAAAATCTTTGAAAAAACAAGGCAAGAAAAACAAAAAACAAGCAGCTACAATGGTAGAATATCTTTTAGTTGTTTCTCTCGTGTCAATAGCTGCAGTTGGCGCCCTAATGGTAATGAGCGGACATATGAAGGGCGTGTTTAGTGGAATAGCAGATAAATTACAACCTGTAAACCAGGTTCTTGAACAAGCAACATAATTTAGTAAATTATAATTTACTAATTATAATAACGAAGCAAGTAGAATACTAAAGGAGAGCAAAATGTTAACAGTTAAAAAGAAAAGAAAGGCGCAAAGTTTAGTAGAATATGGACTTATTTTAGCGCTCGTATCAGTCGTAGCTATCGCTGTACTTCAAATAATGGGTACTCAAATCAGACAAACTGTAGCTAATATCAATACCAAGTTACAAAATGCTAACGCATATTCAGGATCATCATCTGCGTTAACAAACTAATTTCATTAATTATCAATAATAAATTATTAAATAAAGCGAGTGGATTTTTAAAAATCCACTCGCTTTTAGCCTAAATTATCCATTTCAAATAAAGACCACCGCATAACTCAAATATTAAAAAAACCCAAAAATTGGTA
>MFRQ01000157.1:4273-6888 GCA_001784615.1 Candidatus Melainabacteria bacterium RIFOXYA2_FULL_32_9 | reverse complement strand
AAAAATTCTGTTCAATTTGCTTGACTTTCAACACAGAATCTAGATCAATAAAAAGCTTGATATAACTGAATTAAAATTCTCAAAATTAATTAGCAATTCAAGATTAAATATTACAATTCTTTAAGAATTTTGCTCTTGAGCTACTTTCTCCTATCAACTTTTAAAAAAGTAGGTTTTTAAGCATGGTGGAATAAATCCATAAATTAGGGGTTATAAAAATACTCAACAAGTTATATAATATTTTAGACAAATTAAAATATTAGAGGATATTAGGAGACTGTTTAAATGCCTGACAGTGGTGCATCAGGTTTTTCAAGGCCGTATATAAGCTTTAACAGTGCTGATAGCAGTGTTATGAATACTCCAAATCAAAAAAATTCAAAAGAACAGTATTCAAGACCTGAAGAAAAAGATAAAGAAGACGAGAATAAGCAGAAAAAGCCTGAATTCGTAGACAGAAGTGCACAACTAAGAGCATCTCTGAATTCTCTTGCTATGCTTAATGTAGTAAGCGTAATAAAAAAAGATAATTCGAAAGAAAATGATAAAAATAAAAAAATAACTATTGTTAAAAATATCTTTAAAGAATAAAAAGAGGCTCAATAAGAGCCTCTTTTTTATAGGTTATAAAATAAGTTTATTTTTTGCAGTGCAAGTTCTTTTTCCAGCTTTTCCTGCTCACCGGTTTCCAGATTTTTAACTGTTATAGTTCCTGTATTTAACTCATCTTCGCCTAATATAAGTGCAAATTGTGCACCTGATTTGGAAGCTTTTTCTAATTGTTTGCCGAATTTCCTGTTAGCCATATCAAATTCAGTAATTATACCTTTTTTTCTGAGTTCTTCAGCGAGTTTTAAAGCTTCTTTAGTGTTATTTGATACAATAAATAGATGAATTTTCTTAGGCTCTATTGATGGCATAAGACTCATTAATCTTTCCATGCCCATTGCCCAGCCAACAGCAGGAGTATATTGACCACCTATCATTTCAACAAGAGGATCATATCTTCCACCGCCACATACAGCATTTTGAGCTCCAAGATTTGTGCTGGTAATTTCAAATACTGTTCTATTATAGTAATCCAGGCCTCTTACAAGTAATTTATTAACTTTATAATCTATATTTAAAGCTTTTAGATATTCCTGCAGTTCTGAAAAATGCTCTGAACATTCATCACACACATAATCTGCTTTTATAATTTCATCAATAACCTCAGAATGTAGGATATCTTTGCATTCTTCATTTTTACAATCCAGCATTCTTAGAGGGTTACGAACGAACCTGACCTGGCAATCCTCACAAAATTCAGGTAATATCTCTTTTACAGCTTCTTTGATATTTTCTTTATGCTCATCTCTGCACTTCGGGCAGCCTATATTATTAATCTCAAGGGATAAATTGGAAATCCCAAGTTCCTCAAGATACCACATAGCAAGCTGAATCACCTCAGCATCGGCACTGGCATTTGCTATTCCAAAAACTTCTACTCCCACTTGATGAAACTGTCTTTGCCTGCCAGCTTGAGGTCTTTCATACCTGAACATTGGCCCTTTATACCATAATTTTACAGGAGCAGGAAGTTTATGCATGCCGTGCTCGATATAAGCTCTTGAAACTCCTGCGGTGTTTTCAGGTCTAAGGGTCAGGCTTCTTTCTTTTTGAATAAAAGTGTACATTTCCTTATTTACAATATCTGTAGAGGTGCCTACACCCCTTGCAAATAATTCTGTAGCTTCAAAAATAGGTGTTCTTATCTCTTTATAATTTGATTTATCAAAAATATATCTGGCTTTATCCTCCATATACTGCCAAATTTCAGATTCTGGAGGAAGTATATCTTTTGTTCCTTTTGGCGCTCTTAATTCCATTTTTTCTTTCTTTTCCTATTTAACTATTATTCGATATTTATTTGGTGGAATAAGGATCCCACCCTACTATAATCCTAAAGCCTGATTTTGTAGCTCAATAATCTCTTTTATGCCTTTTTCACCTAATTCTACAAACTTGATAAGCTCATTTTTATCAAAAGCTTCTTTTTCGCTGGTTATCTGGAATTCAATAATCTTACCAGATGCAGTCATAATTATGTTTGCATCAACATCAGCATTTGAATCTTCGTTATAGTCAAGATCAAGAAGGAATTTGCTCTTTACAACTCCAAGGCTTATTGCTGCAACTTGATCTATTATAGGAATTTCTTTAATTTTTCCTTGCTTTTTTAATTTAAGTAGGGCATCGTATAGAGCTATATAAGCACCAGAGATGCTTGCAGTTCTTGTGCCACCATCAGCTTGAATAACATCTGCATCTATTGTAATAGTTCTTTCGCCAATTGCAGAAAGGTCTACGGCAGCTCTAAGACTTCTTCCTATTAACCTCTGGATTTCCTGAGTTCTACCAGAAAGCGTAGAGCCTCTGTCCCTGATTATTCTTGATTGAGCAGAACCGGGAAGAAGTGCATATTCAGCTGTCAGCCAGCCTTTACCTGAGTCCACAAGAAAACGAGGGACTCTATCTTCTATTATTGCAGTCGTAATCACTTTTGTATCGCCAAATTCGACTAATACAGATCCATCTGCATATTTTGTAAAACCTCTTGTAAACTTGATAGGTCT
>MFRQ01000157.1:0-4241 GCA_001784615.1 Candidatus Melainabacteria bacterium RIFOXYA2_FULL_32_9 | reverse complement strand
TAACCATTTCTTTTTCCTTTCACTCTATATAAAAACTATATTTTTGCTATAATAAACTGGATTCAATCTATTTCACAGGTGAATAAGTAGTTCAGTAATAGTAATAAATAACGATTGTAACAAATATCCACACTACGTTTATTAGTATATATCAAAAATCATCTTAAGTAGGAAAAAAGGGCTAATTATGGATAAATTTTATATTACTACAGCTATAGATTATGTAAATGCACCTCCGCATATAGGCCATGCTTATGAAAAAATTGCAGCAGATGTTATCGCAAGGCATTTTAGACAAAGAGATATTAATGTATTCTTTTTAACCGGCACTGATGAGCACGGAATTAAGATAGAAAGAACAGCTGCAAGCAAAGGCATGACTCCTCAAGAATTCTGTGATTCTATAGCAGTAAAGTTTAAAGAAGCCTGGAAGTTAATAGACATATCTTACGATAGATTTATCCGTACAACAGAACAAGACCATAGAAAAGTTGTCCAGCATATATTCAAAACCCTTTTAGATAAAGGAGATATATATAAAGCTTCTTATACAGGATTATACTGTACAGGATGTGAGTGTTTTGTTTCACCAAGAGATCTGACAGAAGATGGTTTCTGCCCTGATCATAAAACCAAGCCTCAAGAGATTCAGGAAGAAAATTATTTCTTTAAGCTGTCAAAATATAAGGACAAGATAAGAGAGCATATTCTAAATAATCCTGAATTTATTCTGCCTGAATATAAAGTCAATGAAGTTTTAAATCAGCTACAGGAAACCGGAGATATTAGCGTTTCAAGAGCTAAAACTTCTGTAAGCTGGGGTATTCCTGTTCCTAATGATGATTCTCAGGTAATTTATGTCTGGATTGACGCCTTATCAAATTATCTAACAGGTATAGGATATTTAACTAACCAAGAATTGTACAAGGAATTCTGGCCTGCTGATAACCATATGATAGGCAAAGATATACTTAAATTCCACTCAATATATTGGATAGCTATTTTAATGGCAATGGAGTTACCCTTACCAAAGACAATTTATGCTCATGGTTGGATAACTGTTGATGAAACTAAAATGAGTAAGTCCCTTGGTAATGTGATAAGCCCTACGGATATAATTACTGAGCACCAACTGCCAAACGCTGATTCATTGAGATATTTCCTCATGACAACAGCACCATTCGGTAGAGATGGCAATTACAATGATGAAGACTTTAAAAATAAAGTTAATGCAGATTTAGCAAATAATCTTGGTAATTTATTAAATAGAAGCTCAAGTATGCTTGTAAAATACTTCGATGGAAATATCACTTCTGAAGCTGTGACAGGTTATGAAAATAATGAATTAGCTCAACTATGCAATTCAACTAAACAAATTGTTATAGAAAACTTTGATAAGTATAGTATTTCAGAAGCAGCTGAAGCTGTATTTGATCTGGTAGACAAAACCAACAAGTATGTTAATGAAAAAGCTCCATGGACTCTGGCTAAAAATCCGGAAACACTAACTGAGTGCGCACAAGTGCTTTATAATGTCCTGGAAACGTTAAGGCAAGTAAGTATTTTACTTTATCCTTATATACCGAATATTTCAGAAGATATGTGGCAGCAATTATCACTTGAAGGTAAAGTTGCTGATAAAAATCTGTCAGATGTTAAGTGGGGCGGTTTACAGGCAGGAAAAGTAGCGTCAAAAGAAACAGTAAAGCCTGTATTCTTAAGAATTGACTCTGAGTTTGCAGGTGCTGAGAAAAAGAAATAACTAAATTTAATAAATAATCGTACTGCTCATTCTAAGTATATTCCTGTTGTCATTCTGAGCGTAGCGAAGAATCTCAACCATTAAAACAATTTGAGAGTATAAAAGGTGATTATGACTAATAACTATAAACTTATAGATACTCATGCCCATATGGATTTTGATGTATATCAGGATAATTTGGATGAAATACTCGAAAATGCCAGATCTATAGGCGTAGGAAAAATCATAGTTCCCGGGGTAACAATAAAAGATATTCCAAGAATAATTGAACTAATTGAGAAATATGATTATTTATATGGAGCAGTATCTCAACACCCTTCTGATGTTAAAGATTGGGATGAAAATTGTTATAACAAGCTCAAAAAATATGCACAACACCCTAAAATAGTAGCTATAGGGGAAACAGGTCTGGATTATTACTGGGATAAAACACATATTGATCTGCAAAAGCACGTTTTTAAAGAACATATAAAACTGGCAAAAGAATTAAATTTACCGTTAATAATACATAATAGAGATGCTCATGCTGATACTTTAGAGATTCTAAAAGAAACTCAATCAGAAAAAGTTGGCGGAGTTATGCATTGTTTCTCAGGAAGTGCTGAATTCGCCATTGAATGTATAAAAGCAGGTTTTTATATCGCATTAGGCGGCCCGGTCACGTTTAAAAATGCTAAAAAGCCAAAAGAAGTTGCTAAAGCAGTTCCTTTAGAGAAACTTTTACTTGAGACAGACTCTCCATTTCTATCCCCCCATCCTTATCGTGGAGAAAGAAATGATCCTTCGAAAATAAAGCTTGTAGCAGAAGAAATAGCTAAAATTAAAGAGATTCCCTTGGAGGAAGTTGCTTATGCTACAACACAGAATGCAAAAAAATTGTTTAATATTAAATAAAAGCACCCATATAGGTCTATACTTAGAGATTGCCACGCAAGTACGATTATTTCTTAAAGCTACAATTCATTGCTCGCAATGACAGTGCGTAATATTGGGATGATTGATGAGTTAAGACGGTGCGAAGCACCTAGCTATGACATACACAATTATTTAAGTTGCAATTTGAGTATTAAGGACGCAATAAAAAATACTTACGCATTTTTTATTGCTCGTTTATTTGCTGGTTACGGGAAGCAGGCTACAAAAATATTTATTGGATTTTTCATCAAAATCCATAAGTATTTTTTTCGCTGTCCTTAAATAAAGTAAATATTTGCTAATTTTTTAGGAAATAAATTAATAAGCTTTGTTTTAATTAAAACAGTTTTATTTTGTATAAAGGGACGCTTATGTTGACAAGCAATATTTCAAGATTGCAAACAATGGACAATACAAATTTTCAAAAAAATGTTTTCGGTAATAGTCCTAAAGCTTCATCCGGCATAGAAGCACCAAAGCAGGTATCGTTTGGTTGTGCAGCTGATGGTGGCATTCCGGAAATATCACTATTCCTTATAACTAGTGCTGTTCTTAGGAAAGTTAACCCTAAAAAAGCTGAGCAATTAAGTAATTTCGTTGCCAATCACTTTAATTTTAAAATTAAAAACTTCGAATTACCAATAGGAAGAAAAGCAGCTGCCTTTGAAAAATGGGAAAACAAACATTTAAGTGCTATTGCTAGCAAACTAGACACTTCTCTTAGAAAATATGTTACAAATAGAGTTTTTTAAGGCCATAAAAAATTCTTAATAAAAAAATAACCAGGAATTTCTGGTTATTTTTTTATTATTTTAAGTTTCTAAACATTATGCAAATTATTACAGCGTCTATGATCTAAATTATTTCTTGCTTCACTAATATCCAGACTGGCATTAAATAATGTTATACCTAGTTTTGCAAGTCCTACAGCAGCTGCTGCACCGATAATAAGTGGTTTTGGCATATGCTTAATTGCTTCTTTTTCTTTTCTGAAATTTTTAACAAAATCTACAGCTTTTAAGCCGCCATATGTTAAACCACCAAGAATACCACCTGTTATTGTTCCGCCAATAGCAGCTTTTGTATAACCTACTACTGTAACATAAGCTTTTTTAGCACCAAAAATAAAGTTTTTTACTTTTTGAATAACGCCAACTTTGGGTTTTTCTTGAGAAGAAAACTGAACATTATCAGTATTCTGAGAAACAGGAACACTTGCACCTTTTTCCTGCCTTGCTCGAGCATTTATGATATTCAATCTGTCATTTACTAGAGAGACTGGTTTTATATCCATAATTTGTACCTTCTTTTTATAAGATTACATGACTATAAAAACAGAAAAAATAAAAATTTGCTAGTTTTTTAAAAAATTTTAATTATATTTAACGATTTTAATCGATGTTAGATTCACTTAAAATATAGTCACACAATTCTAACACCTTAATTATCTTTGTAAACTCCTAAAATTATTAAAATTATAGTGGTATAAAATTCTAGAAATATTATAATAATGTTAAATATTGCTAGCAGGAAAAATGGAAATACTTGGGAAGAAATGGAAAAT
>MFRQ01000156.1 GCA_001784615.1 Candidatus Melainabacteria bacterium RIFOXYA2_FULL_32_9 | reverse complement strand
TATCTTTAGTCGGCTTTGACTCTATTAACTCATTAATTTTATCTTCATCAATAAAAATTCTGTTAGTTATTTCCATATAATCACCTCTTAGTACGGATTCTTAATAATTTATTAGTGCTACAACGACTAATAGCTTTAAATTAAGTCTGCCTGTTTCAGTGGCTAAGCCACATTCTCAAGTCATCAATCATTCCAATAATACCACTTCATTTTGTGATAGCTAAGCCACTGTTTTGGGTCTTTGATTCTTTCAACAAGTACATAAATTTGTGCCTTTGGCACTCGTTAACTTAAGTTAGGTGATTTATATCACCAATAATTTTCAAATTAAATAAGGAAAATTCTCACAATTTAATTCATTAATATTTTACATAAAAAACTACCTAAATTAACCATAAAATCTTAATTTCTCATTAATAATCATATACTTTTAGACAATCAGGGAAAAAATTCACATTTAGTTAGCGTAAATACTGCAATAATCTTAAAAAATAAAACATGCTCCATGAAGTTATACTACAAATTTCGGAGTTGTATTAGGGATGTTTTTGTTTTATCACTATGACATATAGAATTATATATATGCTAAACTTAAAATAAAAAGTTAGTTTTTAGATTTAGAATAGCTAATAAATGGAGAAAAACATGTCAAAGTGCGGATGTCGCTGTAGTTGTGAATCTACAGCTAAAAGAGAAATACCCGAAGATCTTGCGAAAATTTTCGCAAATTATCCAACTAAAAAGAGGGAATACTTAATTCCCCTCCTGCAAGACGTTCAGGAAAAGTATGGATATTTAAGTAGTGATAATTTGCTCAATATAGCTGAGCATTTGAATCTTCCAGCAAGTAAGGTTTATGGTGTAGCTACATTCTATAACCAGTTTAGGTTAATACCTCTTGGTGAGCACATAATCCGTGTATGTAGAGGCACAGCTTGTCACGTAAAAGGTTCAAATCAAATTCTTGAGACATTTCAAACCGAATTAGGAATTCAGGCAGGAGAAACTACAAAAGACGGCCTATTTACCCTGGAAACCGTTGCCTGTCTTGGAGCATGTTCTATTGCCCCTGTGATAGTAATTGATGAAGAATTTTATGGAAGACTCGCTTCCAAAGAAGTTCCTGCGATACTTAAAAAGTTTAAAAAGTAAATTATTAGTTGGATCAAGAATTATTTAATATCTCTAAAGTTGAGAATATTGAGAAGGATTAAATTATGACAGATAAAGTAAGAATTCTAATAGGTATGGGAACTTGCGGACTTGCTGCAGGGGCTCAGGCTGTTTATGATGCTGTAGTTGAGAATCTGAAAAGTTTAAATATTGAGGCAGATATAATTTCTACAGGATGTGTAGGATATTGCCAAAAAGAGGTTATCGTTGATATTCAGAAACCAGGCTTTCCTAAATTATCATATGGCGATGTTACTGCTAATAATGTAGAAGAACTATTAAAATCAGTTCTAGTTGATGGAAAAAATAATACCAGTTTAATCATTGGTAAATATAGGGCTGAAAATGAAGTTGATAAAGAAGATTTATCAGAAATCACTTATATCGATGAGTTACCGTTTTTCAAAAAACAAAGAAGATTAGTATTAAAAAATTGTGGGCATATTAACCCTAAATCTATAGATGAATATTTAAATGTGGAAGGTTTTGCAGGATTAAAGAAAGCTTTTGCAGTAAAATCTATAGATGTTATAAATGAAGTTAAAAAATCAGGCCTAAGAGGAAGAGGCGGCGGTGGATTCCCTACTGGCATGAAGTGGGAATTTGCTTACAACGCTCAAGGTGATAAAAAGTACATGGTATGTAATGCGGACGAAGGAGATCCGGGCGCATTTATGGACAGAAGCGTTCTTGAAGGTGATCCTTTTGCCCTTATAGAAGGCATGACAATCGCTGCTTATGCAATTGGCGCTAATTATGGATACATCTATGCAAGAGCTGAGTATCCTCTTGCAATTGAACATCTAGAATATGCTATTAAAATTGCTAAAGAAAAAAATCTTTTAGGTGAAAATATATTAGGTAGCGGTTTCAATTTTGATCTTAAGATTAAAAAAGGCGCTGGGGCATTTGTTTGTGGTGAAGAAACGGCTCTTATTGCTTCTATTGAAGGTAAAAGAGGCATGCCAAGACCAAGACCTCCATTTCCTGCTATTAAAGGGGTGTTTGGCTGTCCAACCGTAATTAATAACGTAGAAACATTAGCAAATATTCCTGGTATCTTAAGAAACGGTGGAGACTGGTTTGCAAGTGTTGGTACAGAAAAATCCAAAGGTACTAAAGTATTTGCTTTAACAGGAAAAATAAATAACACCGGTCTTGTTGAAGTTCCAATGGGCATAACATTAAGAGAAATTATTAATGATATAGGCGGTGGAATAACAAACAACAAGAAATATAAAGCTGTCCAGATTGGTGGGCCTTCAGGCGGCTGTATTCCAACTCAGCATTTAGATATTAAAATTGACTACGAATCACTAAAAGAAGTCGGCGCAATGATGGGTTCAGGTGGACTTGTTGTAATGGATGAGACTACTTGTATGGTCGATGTTGCTAAATTCTTCCTTGAATTTATTACAAAAGAATCCTGCGGTAAGTGTATTCCTTGCCGTGAAGGAACTATGAGAATGTATGAAATTCTAAAACGTATTACAACATCAAGAGAAAATCTTTCAGAAGAGGAAAACCTGGAGAGATTTAAAGGCGTTGTGTACTTAAACAGTCTTGCGGAAGTTATTAGAGATACATCACTTTGCGGACTTGGCCAAACTGCACCAAACCCTGTTTTAAGTACTTTAAAATACTTCAGAGATGAATATGATGCCCATATTTATGATAGAAAATGCCCTTCAGGCTATTGTAAGAGCTTGTTAACATACTCTATAGATACTGGGACCTGTATTGGTTGTGGTTTATGTAAGAGAAAGTGTTCAAGTGAAGCAATAGTTGGTGAACCTAAAAAAGCACACTATATAATCAGTGATAAATGTGCTAAATGCGATCAATGCAGACAGGCTTGTCCTGTAGGCGCTATAGTAGCTCAATAAATTGTGCTCAGAGATTTAAGATAAATTCATTTCAGAAGGAAATAAATTATGGAAAAGATAAAATTAATAATAAATGGACACGAAATCGAAGCTCTTAAGGGCAGTACTATTTTAGAAGCAGCTAAGTCTGCAGGAATTAATATTCCAACATTATGTTATTTAGCAAATGTTTCTGTAAGTGGCGCATGTAGAATGTGTGTTGTAGAAGTTGACGGAGCAAGAAATCTTGTTCCATCCTGTGCATACCCGATTGCTGAAGGAATGAAAATTGAGACACATTCACCAAGAGTAGTTCAAGCAAGAAAAATTATTCTTGAACTCTTGATAGCAAACCACCCTAAAGACTGCTTAAAATGTGATAAAAGCGGTAACTGCCAATTACAAAGCTTAGCTGAAGAATACGAAATCAGAGATATTCCATTTACTGGAAAAGTAAGAACCAATTTACCTGATTTGGCATCTCCTTCAATTGAACGTGACCCTGATAAATGTATTCTTTGTGGAAAATGCGTAAAAGTTTGCGAGGAAATACAGGCTGTAAATGCCATTGATTTCTCAAAACGTGGATTTGATACAATTGTCACTCCAGCTTTTAACCGCAGCATGCACGAAGCCGTTTGTGTAAACTGCGGGCAATGTATAATGGTATGCCCAACAGGCGCTCTTAGAGAAAAAAGTAATATTAATGTAGTTAAAGAAGCATTAAATGATCCTGAAAAATATGTTGTAGTTCAAACAGCTCCAGCAATAAGAGTTACAATAGGTGAAGCTATGGGAATGGACCCAGGTGCAATATCAACAGGCAGAATGGTAACAAGCTTAAAGAGATTAGGTTTTGATAAAGTATTTGATACTGACCTGGCAGCTGACCTAACTATTATGGAAGAAGGCAGCGAATTAGTTCATAGAATCACAAATAGTGGAGTTCTCCCGATGATGACTTCTTGCTCACCAGGCTGGATTAAATTCATTGAGCACTTCTATCCATCATTAATTCCAAATTTATCAAGCTGTAAATCTCCACATCAAATGCTTGGAGCAACAATTAAAAGTTATTATGCTAAAAAACAAGGTCTTGATCCTAAAAACATATATGTAGTATCAATAATGCCTTGTACAGCCAAGAAATTTGAGTCTCAAAGATCTGAAATGGAAGTAGAGGGATTCGCTGATGTAGATGCGGTTCTTACAACAAGAGAATTAGTGAAAATGCTCAAATCTTCAGGTATAGATTTTTCAAGCCTTGAAGAAGCAGAATTTGACAATCCTCTTGGAACTGCTTCAGGTGCAGGTGATATATTTGCTTCATCAGGCGGTGTAATGGAAGCTGCTTTAAGGTCAGCTTACTTCCTAATTACAGGTGAAGAACTTGAAAATATAGATTTCCATGCCGTAAGAGGTGTTGAAGGAATGAAAGAAGCAACAATTCCTGTTAAAGGCATGGACGTTAAAATTGCTGTAATTAATTCTCTTGGTCAAGCAAGAAAATTAATGGATAAAATAGAAAAAGGTGAAGTTGATTACCACTTTATAGAAGTTATGACCTGCCCTGGCGGATGTATCGCTGGAGGTGGTCAACCATTAAATACTGATATAGAGAGAATTAAAGCAAGATTAAAGAGCATATATGCAATAGATGCTAACAAAAAACTCAGATTGTCACATCATAATCCTGATGTACAGCAATTATACAAAGAATTTTTCCAAAAACCCCTCAGCGAAGTTTCGCATAAATACCTACATACCCATTATAAGGAAAGATCAGGGGTTTAATAATTTAGGAAAAATTGTAATAAATTAGGATAAGGATTAATAAAAATGGAAAAAAATATACTTTTAGTTGATAGTGATGAAGAACTACTTAGTGCTCATAAAGAAGCTTTAGAAGCTGACGGGTTTAATATAATTTCTGCAACAAGTACTAAAGATGCTCTTGATAAATTAAACGAATTAAAGCCAGACCTTATTCTTACTGAGATCATGCTTGAATATAAAGATGCAGGTTTTTCTCTTTGTTACCATGCAAAGAAAAAATATCCTGATGTTCCTGTAATTATTCTTTCTGATGTAGTAAGAAAAACAGGAATCACCTTTAATCTTGGCTCAAAAGAAGAAAAAGACTGGATTAAAGCAGATGAATTCATTCATAAACCAGTTAATAAGAATAGTCTTGTTTGCAGAATAAAAAGACTGATTAAAAATAAAGAAACAGCTAGTACTCTGACCAATTAATTAGAGCATAATCTGTAATTTAAACAACTAAAGAAGCTCTTTTCATATGAAAAGAGCTTCTTTGTATTCTGTAAGGAGGTAACAAAAAATACTTACGCATAAAGTGATATTGTCATTGCGAGCGAAGCGAAGCAATCCAAATTATAGCATTATTTAATGGATTGCTTCGCTTCGCTCGCAATGACAGATTTGCGTTTTAAAATACTCAATAATTTTTTGTTTGTTCCTTATTCCATATTAAGGACAGCGAAAAAAATACTTACGCATTTTTTATTGCGTCCTTAATATGGCTTTTCAGCTTGTTTTAATAGATTACATTCCTGATCCCTATAAATTCTGGTTCTTAAAGTAACTTCTTCAAAATCGATTTCATGAGCATCAAAATCAGGCCCTTCTACACACGCAAATTTTACCTTACCACCGACAGTTACTCTGCAAGCTCCACACATGCCGGTACCATCAACCATAATAGGATTCATACTTGCTACAGTATAAATTTTATCAGGCCTGGTAAGATCAGCTACTGCTTTCATCATTGGCATTGGTCCCACTGTCATAACATGATCAATCTCTTCTTTTTGCATTAATTCTTTAAGAACGTTAGTTACAAATCCTTGTTTACCTAGACTTCCATCATCTGTGGTTATTAAAAGCTCATCACAAGCACTTTTCATTTTATCCTGCCAGAAAATAAGCTCAGCTTTTCTTGCTCCCATAATAATATAAACTTTATTGCCTGCTTCTTTAAAAGCTTTAGCAATTAAATAGCAAGGAGCTGCACCATATCCACCCGCTACACAAACAACTGTGCCAAATTTTTTGATTTCAGTCGGAACTCCAAGCGGCCCGGCTAAATCTTGTATTTCATCACCTTCATTTAATTTAGCCAACTTTTTAGTAGTATAACCAACGGCCATAAAAACTATAGTTAACTCATTTGTTTCTTTGTTAACATCTGCAATGGTTAGAGGAATTCTTTCTCCATTTTCATCCACTCTTAAAATAATAAACTGACCGGCTTGTCCCCTTCTTGTAACATAAGGTGCATCAATAACCAGTTCATATAAATCAGAACTCAATTCCTTTTTTGATAGAATTTTATATCCCACTTGCAACTCCAATTAATGATTTAACTTTCACCCATTCATAATACAATTAAACAGTATTAAATAGCAAGTTTGTTGCTTGTAAAATAATCCCCATGATATTATACAAGCTAAATCTAATTAAGGTCCAATTATATAGCACATTAACCCTGCTTTTAAATAAAATGATTTAAAAAAATAAGGTTGAAAATTTCATAAATTAACAACCCTATCTAATTCAAATAATAAAATTAGATTTAATTAAATTTTTAAATTATTTATTCTTAAGTAATTAATTAATTCTTTGGAACATATAGCCAACGCCACGAGCTGTTAAAATCAATTCAGGGTTAGCAGGATCAACTTCAAGTTTTGATCTTAATCTGCTGATGTGAACATCAACAACTCTGGTATCGATTCTATGATCTGCAGGGTATGACCATACATATTGAAGAATTTCATTTCTAGAGAATGCTTGGCCTGAATTGCTTACTAATAATTCAAGTAAACTGAATTCCATTCCGGTAAGTCTGATACGTTCATTCTTACGGAACACCTGACGTCTACTTGTATCAATTCTAATATTACCGGTGGTAATAACATTTTTAGTAACTTTACCAACACCGACAGCTTCTCTTTGATTTGTTCTTCTTAATACAGCTTTTACACGTGCTTCGAGTTCTTTAGGACTAAAAGGTTTGATGACATAATCATCTGCTCCAAGTTCTAACCCTGTAATGCGCTCTGATACATCTCCTAGAGCAGTAAGAACAATTATAGGAGTCTCGGAAGTTTTTCTGATTTCTCTAACAACCCCATATCCATCTAGTTTAGGCATCATAACATCTAGGATGATAAGGTCAGGGTTAAACTTAGAAAAAGCGTCAAGAGCTTCTTCCCCATCAGCTGCGGTTAAAACTTCATAACCTACCATTTTTAATCTTGTTTCTAGGATTCTACGAATACTAGCTTCATCATCTACTACTAAAACCTTTTCACGATCCTGGTTTTCGTTTTGCATTTCCACGTTTTGCGTCATTTTACTTTGCCCTTACTAATCTTATTATGTGCCACTGTAAAATTATAATTAACTTATTCATTATCTATATAAAGGTTAGATAAAAATATTTTTATCTAATATAGATGTATTCTAGCATAAAAGCTTATTGAGACAATGTATGTGAGGGATATTAATTTATTTATTTAGTTTTACTGATTTAAATTTATATTATCACATTATTAACTTTTTTATCAAAAATTTTATTTTTTAACTTTGATAAGTAGTCTATTAAGAGGGATAAAAAAATTTTATCATAATATTTAAATTGCTATATAAATAATAAAATCAAATAATCTGGTTGGATATTGACTTATATGATTTTTATAAGCCTAAACAATCGAAAAAGTAGCTTATTAATATTAATATCTAGCGAAATAGTTGTTATTAGTGCAATAAAAAAATAAAATTATTAAAAATCTTAATATTATTGACTTGCATCAATAAATCAATATAAAAACGATAAAAACTTATTAAAAATATTTATTTCTGGAATATTTTATAAGGAAAAATATATCGAATTAGAGACAAATTGAGGATATTAAGGACGCAATAAAAAATACTTACGCATTTTTTATTGCTCGATTATCTGCCGGTTATAAGAAGCAGGCTACAAAAATCCAATAGGTATTTTTGTAGCCTGCTTCTTAATATAAATAATTTGCTTTTATCACATCATCACTAAAATGATGTTAGTGGAATATACAATAAGTTGCAGGAGGGTAAATTCTCTCCGTCACTGGTGCTACCGCATATAATTAAGACTGGATTGATGACTTGAAAAAGTGACCTTATCACCTTCGTACAGGCAAGGTTCTTCCGAGAACATACCCTTTTGAAAGTACTAGTAAAATGAGCATATGCCTTTATGAAATCCCTGTGGCTCAATCTGTATAGTCAAATGATGTATCCCGAATTTTTCTTTTATTAATTCATCAATTGTGCACAAAACTTTTGCATGATCAGGTGCGTTGGTTACAACGTGCACACTTAGAGCTATATTTTTAGAGGAAATGCTCCAAACATGAAGATCGTGCACATCATCTACTATAGGCAATTCTAATATGGCTTCTCTTATAGTTTCTACGCTAATATGTGAAGGAGTAGCTTCTAGTAAGACATTTGAGGCTTCTATTACAAGTTGAATTGCACTAATTAAAATAAGTATAGCTATTATAAAGCTTATAATCGGGTCTGCTAAATAAAAATTCCATATCCAGATTATTAAACCTGCAATAATAGTTCCGATTGAGCCCAGTAAATCTCCAATAATATGCAAAAATGCTCCTTTAATATTTAGACTTTCTTTGCTTGATTTATGTAAAAGTAAAGCTCCGATTACATTTATTATAAGCCCCCCTATTGCAATAATAACCATTATTGGGGCTTTGACTTCAGGTGGTGAAGATAACCTTGTATATGCTTCATAAATAATGAATGTAGCAATTCCAACCAAAGCAAGTCCATTGATGAATGCTGCTAAAATTTCGGTTCTGTAAAATCCATATGTTCTTTGGGGTGATGCGGGTTTTGCTGCTAACCAGATTGCAAAAAATGATAATCCAAGCGCAGCTACATCACTTAACATATGACCGGCATCAGCCATAAGTGCCAAACTGTTTGTGAATATACCGCCTAAGAATTCTGCAATCATATAGACAGCTGTTAATATTAAGATTATACCTAATTTAAGCTGGTTTTTTTCCTTAAATTCCGGATGTTCGTGTGGATGTGCGTGTACCAAAATTTATCTCCCGAATTTATTCATTTTCAAGCTGTTGCAAGCTGGACTTGTTATATCAGGGAAAATAATTATTGGGGATTTCTTATCTTCAGAAGTTACAGGGGTTATTTTCCAGTAGTCTTTTACTAAAACCTGGAAACTATGACTGGGCTTGAAATTTTGTTTAGCTAAAACTTCTACTAACTTTTTATTACTTTGATAATATTTTCTAGAATAAACATGTAATTTAGCATTTTCATTCTGTGATTTAACATATCTGATAATATAATTTAAGATATCCTCATAGTAATCCTGATAAGCTAATGAAAGTATAATATCTGCCCAGAAGTTCTCATTATCTTTACTCATAATAAGAACATAACCTTCTATTGAATTTATGCCAGGGTTATCCAGGACGAATCTCTTTATTTTAAGCCCTTTAATTTGATTAAATATTTTATTTTTAAGTCCAAACTTGTAATCGGCAATATTCTTTATTAATGACGTTCTGAATTGAGAAAACAAAGTTTGTGCATCAAGTTCACGTAACTTACTGGCATCAGATATTTTAACTTCTCTTAATAAGCCTATATTCTTAAAATCGGTATTTATTTCAAGATTATCCTTTTCCCATATATGAATGTGGCTACAGCTTCTGAATTTGCAAGCATTTTTAAATAGTGATATGGCTTCCGGGTATTTTTCATCTATTGTGGTAATGAAGGTTTCTACGCCACTGCCACCGTATCTATTGACGACAAAATCAATTAGCTGCTGCCCAATCTCATAAGCATTAATATCTAAGATCAGTCTATTTATTTTCCATCTTGTTTTTTGTTGCCCGTCTGGAACAAGACCAATTAATCCTAGTAAATTCTTGTCTTCAGCAGCAACAAAACATTCTTGTAGGAACCTCATATTAGGTGGCAGAAGGTTATGAAATAAATCCAGGGGAAATAATGTGAAATAATCTTCAGAAACGAAGATTGAAGAGTGTCCAGGTTGGATATATTCTACCATTTCCTGAATTTTTCTTATATCTGCTGGTTTTAGCTTACGGATTTTTATCATGATTTAGGATTTTAATTCTAATCTATTTGGCTTTTAGCTTAATTAAGTCTATTCTTTGAAAGTTATCAGGTATTTTAAAGTATTTTGATAAATGGTTTTTGTCTGGTACTTGTTTATATTCCAGAATTTCTATGAGTATTTGATAATTAGGATTAGAGATAATTAATTTATCAGCAATGTCATTATTGTTAGTCAGGTATTGTTCATAATTATTGTTGTTAAATTTAAATCTCACTACTTTTATTTTAGTAGATTTTCCTTTATTTATAAAGTGAATTTTTACATTATCTTTGCCAATATAATTTTCTATAAGTTTTATATTCTGAAAAATAAATATAGGCGGAGGGATAAATCTGATAAAGTCCTTAATGTTAGATTCAGTTATTGTTTTTTTCCCTTCATTAATAACGCATACTTTTTCTTGGGGTATGTTAATTAAATAATATATTTTATTATTTAAATTAAGTCTGATTTTATCTTCATATCTATAAAAATTAAGAACTTCTGTTCTTGAAGGTTTATTTGGGCTTGTATTAATTACCTTAATTTTTCCTGTAACATAGTTATAGTTAGCATAAGCAGGTAGACATTGTATTATTATTAGTATATACAAAATTATTAAGCTAAATATATTTCTCTTATTTAACTTTTTTCCATAAGCTCTCATTGTTTCAATTGGACAATCATATCTAGTTCTACGGATGCACCCAATGGAAGTTCGTTTACTCCAACTGCTGATCTAACATGCCTTCCTGCTTCCCCAAATATATCTATCAATAAATCTGAAGCTCCATTTAGTATTTTAGGTTGATCAATAAAACCAGGCGCACTATGTACATAGCCTGTTACTTTTATAATTCTCTCAATGTTATCGAGTCCCGCAAGATCATGTATTGTGCTTAAAGCATTTAGGGTGCATAGTTTTGCGGCTTCATATCCATAAGAAATGGAGTTTAAAAAACCTCCTATTTCTTTTGCATATGCTAAATTGCCATTCAGCATTGGTAGTATTCCTGAAGTATAAACAAGATTTCCCACTTTTAATGCAGGAATATAGGCAGCTACTGGTTTAGGTGGTTCAGGTAATTCATATCCCAGCTCTTTAATTCTTTCTATGATGGTCATATATATCTCCAATCAGACCTAAGGTAAACATAAAATTCTAGTTATATTATATAAGCTCGATTTCAAGAATAAAATCTCGATTTAGGGAATTATAGTTATTTAAAATAATTAAATTGTTCAATTGGCTCTTTAATAATTAAATGAACAATTTTATCTTTTTAAAGTTTATCAAAAAATAGGAGTGATAAAAATGAGAAACATATTGAAGATTTGGTTTATTTTACCAGTATTAGCTTTTGGAGCAATAAACTCTGTTAGTATAGCCCAACAGGCTCAACAGCGTCCCATGGCTACTCCAATGCAACAACAAATGATGACTCAGCAAGGAACCATGAGTCCTGCTCAGTGTCCTTATGCGAATCAATGTCCAATGAACCAACAAATGATGCAACAGCAACCTGCAGGCATGGGAGTTCAGCAAAAACAGAGAATAATGGATCCTAAACAATGTCCCAGACTTCAGAGGTAATTTTAGATATTAAGAGAAAGGAGAATTTATATGATAAAAATAGCTAAGATTTTATTAATGTCACTCACATTAATTATTGCAACAATAAATTCTTATTGCCTATCTCAACCCGCTACTCAAGAAGAGCCCGGTTATAGAGTTCCTGGTCAAACTTTACCTCAATCACAAACCCAGACGGCTATGCCACAAATGCATAATGTAAATCTCGGTCAAAGGGTGAGTGGTGATTATATGATAGAATCAGTAGCTCACCAGGCATCCGGTAGATACGAATGGCAAAACAATCAATTAGTTTGGGTACCCGCAGAACCTAATACTAATATACATTTTGAGGTTTTTTTGAGAGATGCAAGAAGTAGAACCATATTACCTTATTCTAATGTAGTTTTAGGTATATATGATCAAAACAATAGGTTAGTTGAATCAAAGCCTATGGCATTTATGTGGCATCCAGTGACTGGTTATCATTATGGAAATAATTTTACTGTTCCTGCAACTGGAAATTACTCAGTAAGGATTAATGCTACTCCACCTGAGTTTGCAAGAGCAAATAAGGCTTTAGGTAACAGATGGTGTCAACCTGTATCTGTTACCTATACTAATGTTAGATTGACGCCAATGGGTCAATTGGTGGAATAAGTTGTTGTAAAATTTATTATTATTAAAAGAGCATTTTTGTTGTTAAGATAAAATGCTCTTTTTTTTATTTGAAATTATGTAATATATGCTTAAAAAAATGATGTTTTCATAAATTTATAGACTATAATTATTAAAAATATAATTATTTTCTGGAGTATCTTTTATGGTAAAAGCTGGAATTATTGGATCAACAGGGTATGTGGGTGAAGAGTTAGTTAGAATACTATTACAACATCCTGAAGTTGAGTTATCTTGTGTGACATCTCAAAGTTATATAGGAAAACACTTTGAACAGGTATATGAAAACTTTAGAGGAGTTTGCGCCCTTGAGTGTCAGGAAGAAGATATTGAAGCTCTGGCTGATAAAGTAGACGTCATATTTATTGCTTTACCTCATGGAATTGCTTCTAAGAAAATTAATTCAGATATACTTAATAAAGTGAAAATTATTGATATAGGGGCAGACTTTAGATTAAAAGATAAAAATACATATGAATCCTGGTATGAAACGGATCATCATAATGAAGATCTTTTAAATCATGCTGTATATGGACTTTGTGAGTGGAAAAGAGAACAGATTAAGAAGACTAATTTGTTAGCTAATCCAGGATGTTATACGACCTGTAGCATTTTAAGTCTTGCTCCATTACTAAAAGAAGATATCTTAAAAGAAGATAGTATTATAATTGATGCAAAATCAGGAGTCTCAGGTGCAGGTAGGTCTTTAAGTCTGGGAGTGCATTTTAATGAATGTAATGAGTCGATAAAGGCATATAAGCTTGCAAGTCATAGACATATTCCTGAAATTGAACAAGAATTGAGTGATGTAAGTGGAAAATCAATTAAAATTACATTTACTCCTCATTTAGTCCCTATGAATAGGGGTATTTTAGTAACTGCGTATGGAACCTTAAAAAATAATACAAATTATGATGATATATACTCGATTTACGAAAAATATTATGGAAATGAGTATTTTATACGCTTAACTAAAAAAAATGTTTTCCCTGAAACCAGATGGGTAAAGGGTTCTAATTACTGTGATATTGGTTTTGCTATAGATGAAAGAACAAATCGCATTATAATAGTTGGAGCTCTTGATAATCTTGTTAAAGGAGCTGCTGGTCAGGCAGTACAAAATATGAACCTTATGTTTGGCCTTGAGGAAACAATGGGACTTAAAAATATTCCTATATTTCCTGTATAAATGAAGGAGACCATGATGAAAATACTTACCGGAGGCATAACCAGTCCAAAAGGATTTCAAGCAACGGGAAGTTATATAGGTATAAAGAAAAGAAGAAAAGATCTGGCAATTTTGTATAGTGAAGTTTCAGCTGTAGCTGCGGCTGTTTTTACAACAAATGTGGTAAAAGCTGCACCAGTACTGTGGAATACAGAGATTATCGATAAAAAAGGAACTGTAAGAGCTATTGTAACAAATAGCGGTAATGCAAATGCTTGTACCGGTGAAATTGGCATTAAACATGCTGAAGAAATGGCAGCAACCCTTGCAGATTGTCTAAAAATAAAAAAAGAAGAGGTTTTTGTATGCTCAACAGGGGTAATTGGAGTACCTCTACCTATGGATATTATTACTAGAGGTATAGAGCAAACTTATACTAATTTGAGTGATCGAGGTGATGCTGCAAGAAATGCTGCTGAAGCTATTCTCACTACTGATACTTTTGTAAAAGAAATTGCAGTTGAAATTAAAATTGATGGTAAGCCTGTAAGAATTGCAGGAATGGCTAAAGGTTCCGGCATGATTCATCCGAATATGGCGACAATGCTTGGATTTATTACTACTGATATAAACATATCCAGAGATTTACTTGAAAAAGCATTAAGAGAAGATGTAGATGATACTTATAATATGATCTCTGTTGATGGTGATACCAGTACTAATGATTCAGTGTTACTGCTGGCAAACGGTTTGGCTGGGAATAAGCTAATTACTCAGGAAGATGAAAGTTATGTACTATTTAGTAAAGCGCTTCATTATGTAAACGAGTATTTAGCACAGCAAATTATTCGTGATGGAGAAGGTGCAACGAAATTTCTAGAAGTTAAAATAAAAGGCGCCTTATCAAAAGTGGATGCAAGAAAGTTAGGTAAGTCGGTTATAACATCTAACCTGGTAAAAACGGCTTTCTTTGGAGAAGATGCTAACTGGGGAAGAGTTCTAGCAGCCATGGGTTATTCAGGAGCAAACTTTGATCCATCAAAAGTTCATATAGAATTTATGAGTCCAGCTGGCTCTGTTGTTATCATGAAAGATGGTAGACCGGTTAAGTTTGATGAAGATCAGGCTACATCAGTTTTAAAAGAAAGAGAAATTCGGATTTTAATAACTCTTCAGGAAGGACAGGCCGAAGCTTGTGCCTGGGGTTGTGATTTGAGTTATGAATATGTAAGAATTAACGGCGAATATCGTACATAGTTGAGGACAGTATGAAAAAGCACATTGAAAAAGCCCAAATAATTGCTGAAACTCTGCCTTATGTTAAAAAGTTTCGTGACAAAATCTTTGTAATTAAATATGGTGGCAGTGCCATGGTTAATGAAAAGATCAGGAAAACTGTGATGCAAGATATTGCGCTATTAAAATTTATGGGAATTCGCCTGGTTGTGGTGCATGGTGGTGGTCCTGAAATTAATAAAGCTCTTCAGGATTCAGGAAAAGAACCTGAATTTATAAATGGGCTCAGGGTTACTGACAAAGAAACTATGGAAATAGTTGAATCAGTTTTGTTTGGCAAAATAAATAAAGAAATTATGCAAGATCTTGAAAAGCTTGGTGCTAATGCAATTGGGATTTGCGGTAAGGATAGCAACACTTTAATTTCTACTAAAAAATATATAAACGGTTGTGATTTAGGGTTTGTGGGGGATATAAGTCAAGTCAACACAAACCTTTTAAATATGTTGATTGAGAGCAATTTTATACCTGTAGTTTCTCCTATTGGAGTTGATAAACAAGGTAATAGTTATAATATTAATGCTGATTACGCAGCAGTTGCAGTTGCAGGGGCTTTAAAAGCTGAAAAGCTTATTTTCCTAACAGATGTGCCCGGAGTACTTAGAGATGTAAATGATAGTACATCTCTAATACCTGAATTATCTGTTGAGGATGTTTCGCAATATATACAAGATAAAACTATTTCAGGTGGTATGATACCTAAAGTCGAGTGTTGTATCGCAGGAATAAAGCAAGGTGTTAAATCTGTTTATATATTAGATGGAAGAATTGAGCATTCTCTTTTGCTTGAGATGTTTACTGATAAAGGTTTTGGTACAATGTTCAAAGGTAATAAGGTTGTAACGGCAATTTAAGGATATTTAAATGAGGCAAGATGATCTGATACAAATAGGCAAACAAAATATAATGAATACATATAGTTACTTCCCTGTAGTTATCGAAAAAGGGGAAGGGTGTTATTTATGGGATGTGGCAGGTAAAAAATATCTGGATTTCGTTGCCGGAATAGCTGTTAATTGCTTAGGCTATAAGCAAAAGGAGTTTATAGATAGTTTATATGGTCAGTTACAGAAGCTCAATCATTGTTCTAATCTATATTATAATCAGCCACAGATAGAATTGGCAGATATTTTAACTAAAAATAGTCATTTTAATAAAGTGTTTTTCTGTAACAGTGGAGCTGAAGCAATTGAGGCTTCATTAAAATTAGCCCGTAAATATGGCAAAAAATCTCATGGGGAAAACTGCTATGAGATTATTACAATGAACCAATCTTTCCATGGTAGAACTTTTGGTGCTATAACTGCAACTGGACAGGAAAAATATCAAAAAGACTTAAATCCGTTATTACCTGGAATTATCCATTCTCCATATAATGATTTTGAAGCTTTAAAGCAAAAAGTAACAGATAAAACCTGTGCGATTCTTATTGAGCCGATACAGGGTGAAGGTGGAATCCGCCCTGCTGAAAGAGAATTTTTGCACAATGTCAGGGATCTTTGTACAAAAAATGATATTGTGCTTATTTATGATGAAGTACAATGTGGCATTGGTAGAATAGGCAAGCTTTTTGGGTATGAAGCTTATAATATACCGCCAGATGTAATTGCGTTGGCTAAAGGTTTAGGCGGTGGATTTCCAATTGGTGCAATGATGGCTGTAGATAAAGTTGCTGATAGCTTTAAACCAGGTGATCATGCTTCTACGTTTGGGGGAAATCCCCTAGCTTGTACAGCGGGAAAAGTTGTTTTAGGCCAACTTCTTAATAATGGTATCCTAAAAAATGCAGAAATACAGGGGAAATATTTAAGAGATCAGTTAATTGATTTGAAGCAAAAACATAATTTAATTGTAGATATTCGTGGAATTGGTTTAATGCAGGGAATTGAGCTTACAATTCCTGTTAAATCTATAGTTGAAAAATGTATGGATAAAGGTTTACTTTTGGTTGGTGCTGGAGAAAAGGTTCTTCGATTTGTACCACCATTAATAGTGAATAAAAGTGAGATTGATGAGGCAATGAGTATACTCTCGAATGTACTGAATGAGGTATAGTAATGAAGGCTAAGATATTACTTGAAGATGGAACGATATTAGAAGGTGAATCCTTCGGGGCAGATAAAACAGTATTTGGAGAAATCGTTTTTAATACAGGCATGACAGGGTATCAGGAAATTCTTACAGATCCTTCCTATGCAGGTCAGGTCGTTGTTATGACTTATCCGTTGATTGGCAGTTATGGGATAAATGAAGAAGACATTGAATCTTGCAAGATTCAGGTTAACGGATTTGTAGTAAAAGAATTTGTTGATACAGAAAGTAACTGGAAAAGCACTAAAAACCTGTCTGAATACCTAATTGAACATAATATTATGGGTATATCAGGTCTTGATACAAGAATGTTGACAAAGAAGATTCGTACTCAAGGAACTATGAATTGCGTTATGACCACTGGTGAAATTACTGAAGAGTTGATAGGGCAATTAAAAAGTTATTCTTTCCCAAAAAATATAGTTACAGAGGTATCAAGAAAAGATTTTTCAATATTATCAGGGAATAACAGGAAAATAGGACTAATTGATTTTGGCGTAAAAACAGGAATAGTAAAATATTTAGCTGAATTATGTTGTGAGATTCATCTTTTTCCCTGGGACGTTCCAGCAGAAACGATTTTAGATTCGGGTTTAGATGCAGTTTTATTATCAAACGGGCCTGGTGATCCTAAAGATGTAACAAAAGCTATTGAAACAACTAAAAAGTTGATAGGTAAAATTCCGTTATTTGGAATCTGTCTTGGTCATCAGATATTAGCTCTCGCACTTGGCGGTGATACTTACAAATTGAAATTCGGCCATAGGGGTAGTAATCATCCGGTACAGGATTTAAGAACGAATAGAGTTGTAATAACTGCTCAAAATCATGGTTATGCAGTGCATGCTGATTCATTACCTGAAAATTGTCAGGTAACGCATATTAATATTAATGATAAGACTGTAGAAGGTTTTTGTTGTCCTGACTTAAAAATAAATACGGTGCAATTTCATCCTGAAGCAGGACCAGGGCCACTTGATGCTAACTATATTTTTGGAGATTGGGTGAATTTACTTGGAAAGGAATACCAAAATGCCTAAGAATACAGAACTTAAAAAAGTATTGGTAATAGGATCCGGACCAATTATTATAGGACAAGCAGCAGAATTTGATTATGCTGGAACTCAGGCATGTAAGGCCCTCAAAGATGAGGATCTTGAGGTTATTCTTGTAAATAGTAATCCTGCTACTATTATGACTGATGATAATATGGCAGATAGGGTATATATACAGCCATTAACAGTAGAAGCACTCGATTATATTATAAATAAAGAAAGACCTGATGGTCTTTTGGCTACATTAGGTGGTCAAACAGGTCTTAATTTGGCTGTAGAGCTTCAAGAAGCCGGTATTCTGGATAAATATAATGTAAAGCTTTTAGGAACATCTTTAGACGCTATTAAAAAAGCTGAAGACCGTGAAAGTTTTAAGCAATTGATGGAAGAAATTGGTGAACCTATCCCACCAAGCAAAATTGTATGCTCAATCGAAGAAGGTATAGATTTTGCTAGTGAAATAGGATTACCAATTATTGTTCGTCCTGCATACACACTGGGTGGGACTGGTGGTGGTATAGCAAATAATATGGATGAATTAAGGGAAACTCTTCATACTGGTCTTATGCACAGTAGGATTTGTCAGGTATTGTTAGAAAGAAGCGTAGCTGGCTGGAAAGAAGTCGAATATGAAGTTATGCGTGATTCGAACGATACTTGTATAGTCATTTGTAATATGGAAAATCTTGATCCTATCGGCATTCATACAGGTGACAGTATTGTTGTTGCCCCATCTCAAACTCTTAGAGATGAAGAGTACCATATGCTAAGAACTTCAGCAATTAAAATTATTCGTGCTCTTAAAATAGAAGGTGGTTGCAATGTGCAATTTGCTCTTAATCCAGAAAGCACGGAATATGTAGTGATTGAGGTTAATCCAAGAGTTAGCAGATCTTCTGCTTTAGCTTCCAAAGCCGCTGGTTATCCTATTGCAAAAATTGCTGCAAAAATTGCTATAGGCCTTCATTTACACGAAATTCCAAATTACGTTACCCAGAAAACAATGGCTTCTTTTGAACCGGCTTTAGATTATATAGTTACAAAGATCCCAAAATGGCCGTTTGATAAGTTTTCATATGCTAATCGTACTTTAGGTACTCAAATGAAAGCTACAGGTGAGGTAATGGCAATAGATCGTACTTTTGAAAGCTCTTTCTTAAAAGCTGTTATTTCTCTTGAAGGAAAATATACGGGATTAAGACTTGATAAACTTGCAGCTCTTTCTAAAGAAAAAATACTAAAATGGCTTCAAGTTTGTGATGATGAGAGGATTTTTGTAGTTGCAGAGGCTTTACGTAAAGGAATTTCAATAGAAGAAGTTCATAAAATAACGAAAATTGATCCCTGGTTCTTGAGTAAAATAAATAATATTGTTCAGGTTGAAAAAAGTCTGCAAACAGAACCTTTAACTGTAGATTTATTAAGGAAAGCTGAATCAATAGGCTTTACTGATGTAGAGATACAGGAATTGTCCAGCGAATCCTCTCATGCCCTTGATATGCTTAGGAGGGTTCATAATCTGTATCCTGTTTATAAGATGGTAGATACTTGTGCAGCTGAATTTGAATCTGTGACTCCTTATTATTATTCTACTTTTGAGAAAGAAGATGAAAATATAATCACTAAAAGAGAGAAAATAGTTGTCATAGGATCCGGGCCAATCAGGATTGGTCAGGGAATTGAGTTTGACTATTGCTCGGTTCATGCTGCCTGGGGTATCCAAGAAGCTGGATATGAATCAATAATAATAAATAATAATCCTGAAACGGTTAGTACAGACTTTGATATAGCTGATAAATTATATTTTGAGCCTTTATATATAGATGATGTACTGAACGTTATTAGAAAAGAAATGCCTAAAGGTGTAATAGTTCAATTTGGAGGACAAACTGCTATTAATCTGGGCCCAAAATTGCTTAGAAAAGGTGTTCAGATTCTTGGTACATCTGTAGAATCTATCGATGTAGCAGAAGATCGTAAGTTATTTGAAAGACTTCTTAGAGAATTAGATATTCCTCAGGCAAAAGGTGCAGCCGTTACGACTTTAAAAGATGCTATCAGAGTAGCTGAAGAAATAGGTTATCCCGTTCTGGTCAGGCCTTCTTACGTAATTGGAGGAAGGGCTATGCAGATTGTATATAATGAGTCTGAACTAAGATCTTATGTAGAAGAAGCTGTTTCTTTATCCACAGAATATTCTATCCTGATAGACCAGTACATTGAGGGAAAAGAAGTAGAAGTTGATGCTATTTCAGATAGAGAAGATGTGTTAATTCCGGGAATTATGGAACATATTGAGCGTACAGGAGTTCATTCTGGTGATAGTTTCTCTGTATACCCTGCTCAAACCCTTTCACAGCATATTATTGATACAATTGTGGATTATACTAAAAGGATAGCAAGAGCTCTTCAGGTTGTTGGGCTTTTAAATATTCAGTATGCTGTTCATAATGATACTGTATATGTAATAGAAGCTAATCCAAGGGCTTCAAGAACAGTGCCTATTTTAAGTAAAGTTACAAAAGTTCCTATGGTGAAGCTGGCTATTAGGGTTATACTTGGCGATAAACTAAAAGATCTCGGCTATGGATTAGGATTGCTTCCTTCAACAGACCTTGTAGCTGTTAAGGCTCCTGTGTTTTCGTTCCAAAAATTAAAGGATGTTGATGTTGCTCTGGCCCCAGAAATGAAGTCTACGGGAGAAGTGCTTGGAATAGACACTGATTATGAAAAAGCATTGGTTAAAGCTTTTTTAGGTGCAGGATACAAGTTTCCTAGTAATGGAACAATCTTAATCTCTCTCAGAGATAAAGATAGAGAAGAAGTAATTGAATTTGCTAAAGAGTTTCAGCAGTTAGGGTTTACTCTTGCAGCTACTGATGATACTGAAGAGGTATTCAGAAGGTTTGGTTTGAGAGTCGAATTGATAAATAAAGACGCACTGGATATTATTCAGGAAAAAATAAAACAAAAAGAAATATGTATGGTTATAAATACTCCAACTCTCGGTAAAGATCCAAAACGCTCCGGTTTTCAAATTCGATCAATGGCAGAAAATTATAAAATTCCTTGTTTTACATCTTTAGATACTGTAAAAGCGTATTTACAGGCAATGAAAGTATTAAACCAAGGTGAGAAGTTCACCTATGAGACAATAGATTTCTATATGAAACCAAAATCAAAAGTTAGTGTGTAATTTTTTCAAGTTATTTTTGATTAAGTAAGCAAGTAAAAAATATGGAATGTTTATGAAGGAACATTCCATATTTTTATATACGCTAAAACGGCTTAAGTCTAAGGTATCATTTGATCTACTGTTAAAATAAGAATTCCGGTTGCACCGAGTTGTTTTAATTTGTCTATACTATCGTAAATCTGCTTTTTTTCAACTACTACGTGAATGGCGACCATCTCTTCATTTCCCAGCAAGCCTATTACTGTTGGAGAATTTAGGCCTGGTAAAAATATTTTAACTTGATCTAAGGCAGCTTTTGGAATATTAGCCATTAAATATTTTTTTTCTTCAGCATTCATAGCTGATTTTAAAGCTCTGATGAATGCTTTAACCTGATTTTCTTCGTTTTCTAATACATCAGGTCTGGCTATTACTACTGACTGTGATTTTAAGATTTCACCAATGATTTTGAGTTTGTTAACTTTAAGAGTTGTGCCTGATGAGGTTATATCAACAATAATATCTGCTAATCCCAGTTGTGGAGTAACCTCAGTTGCTCCTGAGACCTCTGTAATATGTACTTTTTTACCAAGTTTATCAAAAAAACTTTTAGTTAAATTAGGAAATGAAGTAGCTATTTTAGCTCCGTCCGGAATGTCTTCCACGTTATCAAAAGGGGATTCCTCTTTAGTGGCTATAATTAATTTGCAATGTCCAAAGTTCAGATCAAGGATGCTCTCTACATTTGCTTCTGTTTCCTGAACTACATCGAAACCTGTGATTCCAAGATCCGTAACCCCATCCTGGACAAAGTTAGGTATATCCTGAGTTCGGACGAATATTACTGTATAATTGCCGTCATGGGTAGAGGCATAAAGGCTTCTTTCTTTTTTGGTAATAGTTAATCCTGCTCTTTGAAGAAGATCAAAAACATCTTCTGATAAGCGCCCTTTGTTAGGAATAGCAATCTTAAGACCTATCATTTTTTACTCTCACTATAACTTATTCCTAAAGCTTATCATGAAAAGTGGCTTTTTTGAATTTATTGCGGCTTTATATCGAATTTTTTTGATTACAAAAAGAAAAATTCTGCAGTAATGCAGAATTGGATTAAAGGGACATCATAGTATGTAGTAAGTTTAGTGGGCTATATCTGGATGTTTATTGGATTTGGGTTTAGGGTTTATTTGGAAACTTCTATCTCTATATTTAATTTAGCTAAAACTCTCTCTAGATCATATGTTAAATCAGGTTTTCTGTTAAATAAATTTTTATTATTCTCTTTTAAAGTATCTTTTAAAGTTAAATTATCTGAATTAGCTTGACAGGCGTTCATTTGCTATCTCCGATCTATTTAGCTTTCTTAGTGTGGTTTTGTTTTGTCCTCTTGTATATATAAAGTAAATATCTTTTAGATAATTGCCTTTTTATTCTTAAATATTAAGTTTTATTAAAAATAAATGTAAAACTCTTTATTTGTAGGGATTTCTGCGTTTGTTCCGGCAGGCTTTATAAAGAAAAAAATAAACGAGTATATCTTTAATATATAAAGATATACTCGTTTTGAATAAAATTACTTCAAAAATGTCTTAAGGAGTCACTTTTCCACTTAATTGCCCGCAAGCAGCAAGTATATCCGACCCTCTTTCGAGTCTGACTGTTACTTTCTTGCCTGATTGCTCCAGAATATACTTAAATATATTTATTTTTTTAGCTGATGGAGTTTTAAAATCATCTCTGTTAAGGGAATTATATGGGATTAAATTGACGTTATAATTAAGCCCTTTAAGTAAATAACTTATTTGTTTGGCGTGATCAGGGCTATCATTAATCCCGTCAATTAGCATATATTCTATTGTTACTCTTCTTCCTGTTTTTTCTGTTAAAAAGTGAAGAGCTTTTACTACTTCTTCTATATTATATTTTTTTTCTATAGGAATTAGCCTTTCTCTTAGTTCGTGATTTGGGGCATGAAGGGATAAGGCTAGTGTGAGTTGACGGTTTTCATCTGCTAATTTGTAAATTTGAGGAGCGATTCCACTTGTGGAAATTGTGATTCGCCTCATTCCGATTTCTAATTCAGAATTAATTATATGGACTGATTTAAGAACCTCGTCCAGGTTTAATAAGGGCTCACCCTGTCCCATATAAACAATATTAGTTACAATTAATCCTGTATCTCTCTGGATTGTGAGTATTTGATCGATAATTTCTTTTGCGGTTAAGTTTCTAACAAATCCTCTTTCTCCTGTGGCACAGAAAATACATCCTACAGGACAGCCTATTTGACTGCTAACACAGGCTGTCAAATTAGGTCTATTATCAAAACGCATTAAAACTGTTTCTACTACATTGCCATCGGGAAATTCTAGTAGATATTTGATGGTGCCATCTTTACTTATAAGTCTTTGTTTGATTTTTGTATCTGATATTTGAGCTATATTATTTAATTTTGCCCTAAATTCCTTTGATAAATTTGACATATTATCAAATTCAGGCACGCATTTTTTGTAGAGCCAATAATGAAGCTGTTTTGCTCTAAATTTTGGCTCGTTATTTTCTTCTGTGAACTTTTCAAGTTCATTCAAAGTCATTCCGGCTAATATAATTTTTTTATTTACCGTATTCATAGCTTTATCTTAGTCATGATAATTTATTTACTCATATTATCATGACTAAGATAAATAAATATTGTTGCCAATGAATTTATCAGAAAAATTTGTTCTGCATTAGAGTAAAGCATAACTGTACAAAAGAAACAGGCATGGCATCCTAAATTATCACATCTGCAATACTAAAAATTAAATAGATAAACTGCCTATTTAAAATAGAAAAAGATGCTTGCTTAGAAAATGTTAAAATACACTAATAATAAAGAATGTCATTGCGAGGTGCT